>JALOSN010000333.1 GCA_025458415.1 Hydrogenophaga sp. | reverse complement strand
GGCAAGGTCGAGCCGGTCTTTGTCGACGACATTGCGGCCATGCCGCAGGCGGTGCTGGACAACGCGCGCGATGGCGACGTCGTGCTGTGCATGGGGGCCGGCTCCATCGGGTCCGTCGCCGGCCAGGTGATCGAACTGGCCACCAGGGGAGGGAACTGAACGTGTCTGCCAATCCGAACCCGATCGATGTCCGGGCGCTGGGCAAGGTGGCGGTCCTCATGGGCGGCCGGTCGGCCGAACGCGAGGTGTCGCTGATGTCAGGCAGCGGCGTGCTGGCCGCCCTTCGCAGCCGCGGGGTCGATGCACACGCCTTCGATCCGGCCGACAGGTCCATGGACGAGTTGCGGCGCGACGGTTTCGATCGCTGCTTCATCGCACTGCATGGCCGATTTGGCGAAGACGGCACGGTGCAGGGCGCGCTGGAGCTGCTGGGCATTCCCTACACCGGACCGGGCGTGATGGCCTCGGCGGTGGCCATGGACAAGCTCATGACCAAGCGCATCTGGCTGGCCGAGGGCTTGCCCACCCCGGCCTGGCGCCAGGTCCGCAGCGCCGACGAAACCCGCGCCGCCTTCGAGGCCCTGGGCTCCCCCATGATCGTCAAGCCGGTGCGCGAGGGCTCCACCATCGGCCTGACCAAGGTGCTGACGGCCGACCAGTGCGAGGCGGCCTATGCGCTGGCTGCCGGCCAGGATCCGATGGTGATGTGCGAGCAGTTCATCGCCGGCCAGGAAGTGACCTGCCCGGTGCTGGGCTCGGGAAGCGGCGCACGCGCGCTGCCGGTGATCCGCATCGTGGCACCGGATGGCAACTACGACTACCAGAACAAGTACTTCACCGACGACACGCAGTACCTGGTGCCCTGCGGCCTGCCACCCGGCGAGGAAGAGGCCATCCAGGACCTCGTGCTCCGGGCGTTCCGCGCGCTGGACTGCCGGGGCTGGGCGCGCGCGGACGTGATGATCGACGCCCGCACGCGCCGCCCCTGGTTGCTGGAAATCAACACTTCGCCTGGCATGACCGGCCATTCGTTGGTGCCGATGTCGGCCCGGGCCACGGGTCTGTCCTACGAGGACCTGTGCCTGAGCGTTCTGGCCACGGCCGACCTGGACAACCCGACAGGAGGCCGTCGCCCATGAAGACCGAGCTGCCCCTGGACATCCGCCTCATGAACATGGCCACCGCCGCCATGGTCGTGGTGCTGCTGGCCATGGGTTCGCTGGCGCTGGGCGTCTGGGTGCTGCGCCATCCGGTCTGGACCATCCAGGGCATCACGGTGCAGGGCGATGTGACCCACCAGAACGCCGTCAGGCTGCGGGCGCAGCTGGCGACGCAGCTGCGTCAGCATGTCTCCAGCAGCATCCTGGATGCCGACCTGCACAAGGTGCGTGAGCTGTTCGAAACCGTGCCTTGGGTGCGCCGGGCGCTGGTGCAGCGCGAGTTTCCCAACCGCCTGAAGGTCACCCTGGAGGAGCATGTGCCGGTGGCCTGGTGGGGGCAGCCCGGTTCCGGGCAGCTGGTCAACACCTTCGGCGAAGTCTTCGAAGCCATGCCCGATGAACGCGACGACCTGCCGGAGCTGGCCGGGCCGGTGGCCCACGCCGCCCAGGTCTGGGGTGCATTCCAGCAGCTCAGCCCCGAACTGGCCCGGCTGGACATGGCGCTGGAGCGGCTGGAACTCAACGACCGGGGCAACTGGCGCGCCCGGCTGGAAAACGGCGCCCATGTCGAACTGGGTCGCGGCTCGCCCGACAAGCTGCTTGAACGTGCCCGGCTGTTCACGGGCACGGTGGGTCAGCTCACGCAACGCTACCCGGGTGCCATCCAGACGGTGGACCTTCGCTACCCGAACGGGTATGCGCTACGCCTTCAGGGGGTGACCACCGTCACCGACACGGGCAGAACAGGAATCACGAGGTAATCGAGAGACGATCATGGCCAAGGAATACAAGGATTTGGTGGTCGGACTGGACATTGGCACCGCCAAGATCATGGTGGTGGTGGCCGAGGTGCTGCCGGGGGGGGAGCTCAAGCTCGCGGGCCTGGGCGTGGCGCCCAGCCACGGTCTCAAGCGCGGGGTCGTCGTCAACATTGACGCCACGGTGCAATGCATCCAGCAGGCGCTCAAGGAGGCCGAGCTGATGGCCGACTGCCGCATTGCCCGTGTCTACACCGGCATCACCGGCAGCCATGTGCGGGGTATCAACTCCAGCGGCATGGTGGCCATCAAGGACCGGGAAGTCACACCGGCCGATGTGGCCCGTGTGATCGAAACCGCCAAGGCCATCAACATTTCGACCGACCAGCGCCTGCTGCTGGTTGAACCGCAGGAGTTCGTGATCGATGGCCAGGAAGTGCGCGAGCCCATCGGCATGAGCGGGATCCGGCTGGAGGCCAAGGTGCACATCGTCACGGGCGCCCAGAGTGCGGCCGAGAACATCATCAAGTGCGTGCGCCGTTGTGGTCTTGAAGTCGACCAGCTGATGCTCAACCCGCTCGCATCCAGCCAGGCGGTGCTGACCGAAGACGAGAAAGACCTGGGTGTGGCTCTGGTCGATATCGGCGCCGGCACCACCGACGTGGCCATTTTTGCCGGCGGCGCGATCCGCCACACCGCGGTCATTCCGATCGCCGGCGACCTGATCACCAGCGACATCGCCATGGCGCTGCGCACGCCGACCAAGGACGCCGAGGACATCAAGGTCGAAAACGGCTGCGCCAAGCAGTTGCTGGCCGACCCCGACACGCAGGTCGAGGTGCCCGGGCTGGGCGACCGCGGCCCGCGTCTGCTGGGTCGCCAGGCACTGGCCGGCGTGATCGAGCCGCGCGTGGAAGAGATTTTCTCGCTCGTCCAGCAGGTCGTGCGCGACTCCGGGTTCGAGGAGGTGCTGTCCTCGGGCATCGTGCTGACCGGCGGCAGCGCCGTCATGCCCGGCATGGTCGAGCTGGGCGAAGACATCTTCCTCAAGCCGGTGCGACGGGGCATCCCGAACTACACCAGTGCGCTCTCGGACATGGTGGCCCAGACCCGGGCCGCCAC
>JALOSN010000014.1 GCA_025458415.1 Hydrogenophaga sp. | reverse complement strand
CCACGCCGCTGGGTCACCACCTCCTTCTCTCCACCTTCGTTCCGACCGCGCGGCGGCCGGAGGAGCAGGTGAAGTTCTCCACCACGCTCAGCCGCGAAGGGCTCGTTGCGCTGCGTGATGTGATCAACCAAGCGCTGAGCCCCAGCGCGGCCTGAGGCCGTCCGGTCCCTGCTGAAAGTCCCTGGCGCTTGCGGCTTGCCGCAAGCGCCTTGGCGGAGCTTTGCCCAAGGAGGAACTGTCCAGATGATTCCCGTCTTCTACGTGCCAGCCATGACCGAGAACGACGCCGAAAGCTTCAGCCCCAGTGCCACCAAGCAGGCCAAGGTGGTAGCCGATCAGTGGGTCGCAGACTACAACGAATATCGGCCACACGAGTCCCTGGGCGATGTGCCGGCGGTCCTGTTCAAGCCCAGGGTGTTCACCGCGGAAGACTCTACTTCTCGATTGTCCACCTGACGGGGGAGCTTACTGCCCCAACGCTTGACGTTGCGGCAGTAGTGTGCCGCCGAGCCGTTGAGGTTCTCGATCGGGTTGGTCGTGCGAAGCGTCCGCCACAGTGCCGCGGTGTCGCCCAGCACCGGCACCGTCAGCGTCTCCTTCACGCCCTCGCGCAGGCTGGCGGCGACCCCCTGGGTGCCTGCCTGCCCGCCGGCTCGGCGTCCGAGGCCGACCAGGCGTCCATCAGCGCCCTCTTGACGACGGCGTGCATGTCCTCGGGCAGGTGTTCCAGCACGTTGCGGTGCTTGTGCTCCTGGCAGCGCTGGATCAGCGCCGTCGCACCAAAGGTCTGAACAATGGCTTTGCGCAGCGCCTTGCCGCCTTCGATCACCCACAGCTGCATGCGCTCGGCGGCCAGCCCGCGCTCGGCCAGATCGGCCAGCAGCGAGGACACCACGCGCGTGGCTTTGGTGGAGCCCTCGCGCAGCCCCAGGACATGCTTGTTGCCCTGGGCGTCGACGCCCAGGGCCAGCAGGATCACGCGGTCGCGGAGGTGGATGCCGTCGATCATCGCCACCGGCAGATCCAGCTTGCCGAGGGGCCGGGCGAGCATTGCGCCAGCTGTTCCTGGCTGAACTGCACGAAGCGGCGCGACAAAGCGCTATTGGAGGCCGCGCGCGGCCTGTGAGCCGTCGCTACCGGCCCCTGGGTGCTGGCGTAGCTGCGCGTGGACACGCCGGCGGCGATGGCGGCCAGGGTGGCGGCGTCCGGTGGGTCGTTGCCGGCGGCCCACTCGAAGCTGCGCAGCGACAGCTCGCCTTCGGTCATCGAGCGCGCCCGCGAGCGTCGCACGGCAATGCGCTGGCCGCCCAGCACCACTTGGCTGGCGGTGGTACCGCCCCGTACGGCACGGTGGGTCGCGTCCGGCACGCCCTTGGGCCCGCACAGCATGATGCGGTCGGCCTCCATCATCGCAGTAAGCACCTTCTGGCCGGCCTCGATGCAGTGGCCTAAGAAGGCGTGGCGGACATCGCGCAGAACTCCCTGGACGGGCAGAGAGACCTGTACCCGCGCGGCAGGCGTAGCCCGCAAGGCGGGCTACGTTTGAGACTTCATTCCGGTGGCCTCTTCGGTTGCTTGCGAGGCAACCCGCATGCTCACGCATGTGGGTCAAAGGAGCCGCCTCCTCAGTTCACGCGTTCAACAAAATCTGGAACATCGCCTCCGCTGAACCCGGGGCGATTCAGTACGCTTGTTCTGACTTCCACACTCATTCACTCCCTCTCTAACGCGGGGAGGAAGTTAGTCTGGATAGGCTGCCAGTCGACGGACGTTGCGCACATGTATGTTTCGTCCTTCCACGGAGATGAGCTCGGCATCTTCCAGTTCACGCAGCACGCGGCTGAAGTATTCGGGCGTCAAGCTGAGGCGGGAAGCGATGGTGGCCTTGCTCACGGGCAGAGTCACGGTGCGGACCTTGGGCACGGCCGCCGTTGCTCCGCCATCGTTACGAATATCTTCATTGAGGCCCGTCACTTCTTGCATGTTCAGGAAGTAACCAATGACCCTCTGCACGCCGCTTTGCAGGGACTGTGCCTCCAGGTCGTGCACCAGGCCATGAAGACGGCGCGACAGCCCCGCCAGCATGCACATCGCTAACTGGGGGTCGGCGGCGAGTTCTTCCAACACCGCTTCGCGGGGCACCGACACCAGGGTCGTGGGCAAGAGGGCCACTGCACCCACGCGGCACGGCAAGTTCAGGAACATCAAGGCCTCGGCAAAGCTGCCGCCGGGACCGACGATCTCGATGACCTTCTCCTGTCCGTTGGGTGCCACCACGGCCAGCTTGACCTGCCCTGTCAACACGACGTGGAAGTGGTCGCACGGATCCCCCTGGTGAAACACTGCGGCCCCGCGTTCCAGCGATCTGAGGCGGCTGGCGGCTGCCAGCCGTTCGCGAGACGCGGCGCTGACGTCGTGGAACAGGGGCAATCGTCCCAGCACGCGGGATAGGTCGGGGGTGGATAGATCGGCCATGGGGCGGTCGGCGCGAACGGCCAAGGTCAGATGGGCCGGCGACAGATCGTCATGCTCCTCCCGTGACGTCCGACCATGTTTGAGCCGCATCAACAACCCGTGGGTCGGGGTTCCTGCCGAGAGGTTGCAGACCCTTCGGCCAGGCGCCAGGCTGCACCACGCTGTGCGGGGCGCCGAGTTCTCGAAGTTCCTGCTGTAGGCGCTGAAGCGCCGCATCAGTGAGCCAGTCGGGGTGCACCGTGGTGCGCAGCTGAAATGCCCCGCCGTGCGCCCGAAGGATCGCGAGGCTGCGGCGTACCGAGCCCGCACCGCCGCGCACCCCCGTCACGGCGTCGTGAAGGGCCCCGTCGTCATGCAGCGGCGCCTTGATGTCCAGTCCCACCCAATCCAGCAGGGGCAGCACGGCCTCGAGTCGGCGCGGAGCCATGCCGGCGGTGTGCAGGCCCGTCAGGAATCCCAGAGCCCGCACGTCGGCGAGCGCCGCGGGCAGGCCCGTGTCGAGCGTAGGTTCGCCGCCGCTGAAGACCACGGCGTCGAGCAGGCCTTGGCGGCTGACCAGCCACGCGCGCACCTCGGACCACGACGGCTGCGGAGGCTGCGCCGCTGGGCGTCTGCGTTTCGGGCGTTCCTGCAGGTGCGAGTTGTGGCAATACACGCAACGCCAGGCGCAACCCTGAACGAACACCACGGCGGCGATGGCCCCGGGATAGTCGATGGTGGTGAAGCGCTGGATACCGCCAACCGCTAGCGCCGAACCCTCAGCGCGGTGCGGCAACGGCTGGTCGGGCACGGGTTTCCTCGAAGTGCCGGCGCTGGCGGAATTCGCCCTGCTTGCCAATGTTGAAGCTGGCCACGGGCCGGTGGTAGCCCATGACGCGCGTCCAAACCTCGCAGGGCTGGCGTTCGTGGTCTTCAAGGGCGAGGGAGATTTCAGTGGATGCGGTCTCGACCGGGGCGTTGTCGGACAGTGTGGGCGTACAGGCGGTCGGCATGGAAGACTCCTTCAGGATGGTTCAGCGGCTCGGGCCTGCCGTTTGCGCGCCAGGCGTTCCTCGTCGCAACGGGGACAGAAATCGTGCCGGCCGGCCAGGTACCCGTGCTGCGGGCAGATGCTGAACGTCGGCGTGACGGTGACGTAGGGCAGCCGGAAGTTCGTCAGGGCGCGCCGCACCAGCTCGCGGCACGCGGCGGCACTGGACAGCGGCTCGCTCATGTAGAGGTGCAGTACCGTGCCGCCCGTGTACAGGCATTGCAGCGGCTCCTGCCGGGCCAGGGCCTCGAACGGGTCGTCGGTGAAGCCCACCGGGAGCTGCGAGCTGTTGGTGTAGTACGGCCTCTCGGGCGTGCCGGCCTGCAGGATGTTGGGGAAGCGCCGCCGGTCTTCCTTGGCGAAGCGGTAGGTCGTGCCTTCTGCCGGCGTGGCCTCCAGGTTGTAGAGGTGTCCGGTCTGTTCCTGGAACTCGACCATGCGCTGGCGCACGTGATGCAGCAGCCGCAGCGCCAGCCCCTCGCCTTCGGGCGTGGTGATGTCGTCCCGGTCCTGCGAGAAGTTGCGGATCATCTCGTTCAGGCCGTTCACCCCTAGCGTGCTGAAGTGGTTGCGCAGCGTGCCAAGGTAGCGCCGGGTGTAGGGAAAAAGGCCCTGGTCCATCAGGCGCTGGATGGTCTTGCGCTTGATTTCCAGTGTTTGCTTCCCCAGCTCCAGCAACGCGTCCAGACGGGCCAGCAGTGCTGGCTCGTCACCGGCGTGCAGATGACCCAGGCGGGCGCAGTTGATCGTCACCACGCCCACCGAGCCGGTCTGCTCGGCCGAGCCGAACAGCCCGTTGCCGCGCTTGAGGAGCTCGCGCAGGTCGAGCTGCAGGCGACAGCACATGCTGCGCACCATGTGTGGCTCCAGGTCGCTGTTCACGAAGTTCTGGAAGTACGGCAGTCCGTAGCGCGCGGTCATGGCGAACAGGCGCTCGGCGTTGGGCGAATGCCAATCGAAGTCGCGGGTGATGTTGTAAGTGGGGATGGGAAACGTGAACACCCGACCCTTGGCGTCGCCAGCGGTCATCACCTCGATGTAGGCCTGGTTGATCAGGTCCATCTCGGCCTGGAGATCGCCGTAGGTGAAGGGCTGCGTCTCGCCGCCGATCACGGGTACCTGTTCGCGCAGGTCTTCCGGGCACGTCCAGTCGAAGGTGAGGTTGGTGAACGGCGTCTGCGTGCCCCAGCGGCTGGGTACGTTCAGGTTGTAGATGAGCTCCTGCAGGCACTGCCGCACCTGGGCGTAGCTCAGGTCGTCCTTGCGCACGAAGGGCGCGAGGTAGGTGTCGAAGCTGCTGAAGGCCTGGGCGCCCGCCCACTCGTTCTGCAGGGTTCCGAGGAAGTTGACGATCTGCCCGACGGCGCTGGAGAGGTGCCGCGGCGGTCCGGCCTCGACCTTGCCGGGTATGCCGTTGAGCCCCTCGTGCAGCAGCGTTCGCAGGCTCCAGCCGGCGCAGTAGCCGCTGAGCATGTCCAGGTCGTGGATGTGCAAGTCGGCATCGCGGTGCGCACGCCCTGCAGCCGGGGGATAGATCGTGTCGAGCCAGTGGTTGGCGACGACCTTGCCGCTGACGTTCAGGATGAGTCCGCCCAGGCTGAAGCCCTGATTCGCGTTGGCCTGGACGCGCCAGTCGCGTTGCTGCAGGTATTCGTCCATGGTCGACTGCACGTCCACCAGGCTGCGTCGCGCGTCGCGCGCCCGGGCGTGCTGCTCGCGGTAGACGGTGTAGGCACGCAGGGTGGCACGATGGCCAGCGTCGAACAGGGCGGCCTCGGCGAGATCCTGGATGTGCTCGATGTCGGGCAGCACGAGGCCTTGCAGCTGCGGCAGGATGAACAGCCGTACAAGGCGTTCGGCCGCCTCGGCGTCGAACTCGCCGGTGGCTTCGCCGGCGCGGCTCAGGGCGCGGGTGATGCGGCTGGCATCGAAGCTGACGATGCGGCCGTCGCGCTGTATGGCCAGTCGGGGCAGGGCAGGAAGACTCATGGCGTGGCACCGGGAGATGAAGTGGAGGGTGTGGGCGGGGCACCCGGTCGGACCCCCGCGATGGACGCAGGCAGTGCAGGGCGGCGGGGGCCCTTGGACGCCGAGCGCACCTGGCGAACGATGAGCGCGATGAAGGCGAGGATGGCCAGCACCGACGCCCAAGCCGCCACGCGGCGAAGGCTGGGGACTGCGCCCAGGGTGCCGAGGGTTCGCAAGGCAACCGAGGCGTGCAGCAGGACCAGCGGCGCATAGAAGGCGCGGGTGAAGGGCACGGGCACCCTCATCACGGCTGGCAGGATCAGGGGGGCATGGCCGAACACCATGGAGAACACGAAGCCGAGCGTCAGGGCGTGCAGGGCCACGTCCCACGCGGCCGAACCCGGCGTCAGGCCGACCGCCGCCATGAGGGCGCCACTTCCGACCAGCCACCCGTAGCCTGCGAGCAGGCACACGGCGACGAAGCGAACGAGCCCGCTGCGCCGCACGGTGCGTCGCGCGAGATCGTGGCGCAGCAGCCAGAGGCCAAGACCGACGAAGCCGGCGCCCAGCAGCCGATGCGGCAGGCTGTCTCCGGTCGCGTCGCCGGTCCCGAGCGTCGCGGCGAGGGACGCCCACAGCACTACGGCGCCCAGCAAGACGAGCAGCGCCAGCAGGACCCGCTCGGCTCCTGGAGGCCTCGGCACCATGCGGCTCAGTTCCAGCCGCTCGCCGGCGATCGTGAAGATGAGGAAAGCCAGCCAGCACGGCACGATGGCTGCGATGGGTGCACCGGCCCACCACAGCGTCTGTCCCCACAGGCTGGCGGCGGCGCCCAGGGCGAGCACGCCCAGGAAAGGTTCGGCCTGCGCTCGCCACAACCACAAGCTCATGAGCAGAAGCCCCAGTGCGCTTCCCCACCAGGCCACCGCGGCGCCTGCCGGCTCGCCGGCCATCCACAGGAGAGTGCCCAGTGCGGCCAGCAGCGGCGCCAAGAAGGGCAACACGTCACCGATCCGGGTCAGGCCGGCAGATCGGGGGCGCTGCGGGGCGCGACGCAGACGCCGCCAGCCCGCACAGGCGACGGCGCGCTCCAGCGAGATCACCAGCCCGAAGAATCCACACACCATCAGCGCGCCGTGGCCGATCCCCGCGCGCAGCAGGAGGTTGCCCGATGGGAGGGCGCCCCAGGCGCCCAATCGCCACAGTCCGGCCGCCAGGCCCAGCACCAGGGCGATGGCGCCCGGCGCGAGGAGAGCGCCGCGCCAGCGCAAGGCCGGGGGGCGGGCGGCATCACTCGCCATCGTCATCCTCCCAGCCCAGGATGTCGCGCGCCTCCGGGCTGAGGCGTCTCGGGTGCCAGGCCGGGGCGTCCAGCACTTGCACGTGCACCTGACGCGCGGGCCCCGCGACCCGCTGCAATGCCGCCTCGGCCTCTTCGACGATCATCTCGCCCATCGGGCAGGCGGCGCTGGTCAGGATCAACCCGAGCGTCAGGGCGCCCCCGGTTTCCTCGCAGGACTGCACGAGGCCCATGTTCACGATGTCGATCCCGGACTCCGGGTCGATTACCTCGCGCAGCGCCTGAGCGATCGCCGGCGGCAGCGCCTGCGGTGCGGCCATCGACGGTGAGGCGGCGTTCAAGGGGGAAGCCTCACAGACCGCAAGGGCGTCGCTTGCCGTGGAGTCAGTTCGGGCACTGGCCGTGACCGCAGCCGCCGCCGATCTCTTCGCCGTGCGCGTGGGCCGCCGCACTCGGCAAGACCCGGCCGATGCGACCCTGCCACAGTGCCGGACCCTGCTGGAGGTAGTGCCAGTCGAATTGCCCGAGGCGCGACCGCTCGAACTGAACGTACAGCGGCAGCGGGTCGTGATCGTTGACGATCTCGAAGGACTCCCCCGGGGCCAGGGCGTCGAAGCGCCCGAAGATCAGCGGATGACGTTGGGGTGGCGCGATGGTGCGGACGCCCAGCAGCGGGAAATCGGTCAGGAGGGTGAGGGTCACGGCGCAGGCCTCGGGATGGCGAGAGGTCATTGGGCGCGCACCCCGCGCGATACGCCTTGATCCAGTCCAAGACCGGGGTGGACCTCGCGGGCGTCACGGTCGTTTGCCCGCGAGCACCGTCCAACGGTCAGCCCGGTCGGCCATCGCGCCGGGGGCGCCCCATCCAGTTGCCGTAGCGGCAAGCCCAGGCTGCGCCGGCCAGCGCCCAGAGCGTGGCCGCCGACAGCAGGACATTCAGTGACTCGGGCCTCTCCGGTCGCAGCGCGGCCATCACGCGCAGCAAGGCGGCGCAGTGCACGGCGATGCAGATCAGCCACGCCACGCGGTCGGCCACCAGCGGCCTGCCGCTGTGGCCTGCGACCACGCGCGAGATCATGGCCAGGAGGGTGGCCCCCAGAAATCCGACCGACAGCGCATGCGTGGCCGCGAGTTCGAAGCCGCTGGCCTGGCCGCCAAGCAGGGCCACCGCCTGGGCCGTGGCCGAGAGCGCCAAGGCGACTGCCAGCCAGACGAATCCGGCGAACAGCATCGCCAGCAGGCCGATGCGATGGCTCTTCACCAGTCCCCAGCGCAGGCCGAGCCGGAGCAGGAACAACGCAGCCGGCGCCTGCACCAGAAGCAGTGCGGCGCGCCACAGTGCGTTCAGGGGCCCATCCAGCGTCGCGGCAGCGGCCCCCAGGGCCGAGACCCCCAGAGCCAGCAGCATCGCGGCCAGTACCCCCTGTGCCCGCCAGGGCTGCGCCTCGGGCAGCGCGCTGTGCGTGAAGAAGGGAAGCATGCGGTGGGACACGATGGCGAACACTGGCGCCACGAAGCCCCACAGCGCCATCGCATTGGCGGCCCGCAACAAGGCCACATCACCCACGGCCAGGGAAAAGGCGGCGGCCGCCATCGCCGCCGCGCCCAGCGCGCAGGCCAGCGCCGTGGCCTGGGCATGCAGCCGGTCGGGCGCCAGGCTGGCGCGCACCATGCGTACGAAGCGCCAAACCAGTCTGCCCCAGGCTCCGGCGGCCAGTGCCACGCCCGCCCCCGCCAGCAGCGGGTGCAGGTGAAAGCCGGCGGCCGCGATGATCCAGCCGCCGCAAAAAGCCGCCACCTGAAGCAGCAGGCTGCGGCCCGGCACGGCGGGCAGGCCCAGCCAACGGGGGCCTGCGGTCATCAGGAAACCCGCCATGAACATGGGGAAGAACGACAGCGTCATCACCAGCGCGTGGGTGGCGGGTGGCGCCACTGCCCAGGTCACCCCCAGTCCGTGGTGCCGGGCCATCAAGACCGCCAGCCACCAGGCGGAGGCCAGCGCCAGCAGCACGCCGCCGGCAAAGAAGGTGAGTCGGTGTGGCGCGGTGGCCAGGCGGCGCCACTGCCAGAGCCCGCCGTTCGCTGCTGGAACCTGGGGCGTGCGGCCGGCAATCACGGGCTCGGTACGCCAGGGAACGATGGGACGCAGCGGGCGGCTTGACGGCATGGGGTCAAGCAAGGTCGGGAAGCGCCTGCGTGGACGGTTGGCGCTCCGGTTCGGGTGCGGGCGGGGTGCGCAGCGGCACCCCCGGCGACAGCAGCCGACGCAGCAGCGCCTCCACGGGCACGATGTGCTCGCCGAACGGCAGATCGCCCACGCCCCGGAAGAACAATCCGCCTAAGAGATCGCCCCGCAGTGCCGCGGCGAGCCGCTGGTCGATGCAAAACTGACCCCATTCGGCATGACCGTCGCGCAGGCCGCACTGCGCCAGGCAGTCGAACGACAGCGTGCAGCGCGACTTGCGCTGCGCGGTCTTCTGCAGTCGGGGCAGCGCCTTCAGGTAACGTTCGAGCCAGGGTGTCTTCACAGCGCGCGCAGGCAAACCGGCCACGCTCATGAACTCCACGACGTCCTCGGCGCGGGCCCGGGCCAGCACCTGCTTGAACACCGGGTGGGCGTCGCACTCGTGGGTGGCCACGAAGGGAGTTCCGACTTGCGCCGCAGCGGCGCCCAGGACCTGCAGCCTCTGCAGGTCCTCGAACCGGCGGACGCCACCGCCGAAGATGAGCGGCACCTCACGCTCGATACCGGCCGAACGCAGGAAGGCCAACACCTCGGGCAACACCCGTTCGGCGTCGAATCGGGCGTCACCCACGTCGTCGACGCGTGCGGCGCCCAGGTGACCGCCGGCCCAGCGCGGGTGTTCGATGACGATGGCGTCGGGCAGACGCTGTTTGCGTTCCCACTTCTTCACCACCAGGGCCACGCCCCGGGCGTCGGAAAGGATGGGAATGAGCAGGGCCTTTGGGTGCTCACGGGCCAGATCGGGCAAGTCCAGCGGCAGGCCAGCGCCGACCACCACGGCGTCGATGCCGGCCTCCAGGGCCGTACGCACGCTGCTGGAATATGAAGACACTGCACGCATCACGTTCACGGCGAGCAGCCCTCGGCCCTCGGCGCGCTCGCGTGCGGCGGCGATCTCGCGACGCAGGGCCTCGAGGTTGGCGGCGTCGATGACGGTCTTGGCAGGCTCGCCGAGGGCCACGCCGGCACTGCGCGCCATCAAGTCGGGGTGATGACGACGAAGGTCGACAGAGGAGAGGGTGCCCATCGCCCCGCACGCCGCCACGCTGCCGGCCAGGCGGTGCGCCGAGACCCCCACGCCCATGCCGCCCTGCACGATGGGCAGGAGGCTTCTGCCCCCCAGACGCAGCGGTGCAAGGCCGGAGGTGCCGAGGGCGGCGGTCAGGGAAGAGGGCAGGTCGTGCATGGATCGGACCTTGAGGTTCGGGCGTCCCGCTGCGGAACGAGCGGTCCGACTCCGAGGCCTCGGATGGTGGGGACAGAAGGCCGCGCGTGCCTTGATTCAGGTCAGCTTTTTTCGTGGGGTGGCAGGGTCGCCGCCTGTCGGACGGCTGTGCGCGCGCATTGATCGAGAGACGCTGTTTCGTCACCTCCGACGACGTCGCCGCTCAGTCTCTGGGCGTGGTATCCAGCGTCACCATGCCCGAGAACAGAGGAAACAGTTCCTTGTCCTCGGCGCTGATGTGAAGGGCCAGATCATTGGCAAGGTCATCCACCCCTTGGCACAGCGCATGCAGCGCGCGGTCCGTGCGGTGTGTCTGCGCCACGTCGCGAAGCCGGGTCCGAAGGCGGTACATGGCTTGCTCATGCACGACGTGCTCGCGATGCAGATCGTCGATGAGGCTCTTGATCAGGGTGTTGCCGCCTTGTTCCATCATCGGAAACAACCGCATCTCTTCCTTGAACATGTGCTGCTCCAGGTCGTTGCCGAGCGTGCGCAGTGCATCGACAAGACCGTTGCCGATGCCGCGCGCCTCGACCGTTGCCGCCAGCGCCAGCAACTCGGGCAGTGCCTGTCGGTGCCCCTCATGGAACCGCGTCTGGATGTGATCGATCAGGGCGCAGACTTGCCGGAGGGATTGGCGAGGCATGGTGGGAGGCATGAAGCAACTCGGGGTCAGTCTGGGCGAGCGCCGAGGCGAGTCGCGTTGACGCAGGTCAACACCTGAGCGAGAAATCGTCGGAGTAGTTCTTCAGAACTATGTCCACGCCAGGCGGCATCGTTCTTCCGCCGAGGGGCGCGTAGCCACCGTGCGGATGTTCACGGCGGCCGTGCTGGCGGACAGTCTCGTCACACCCAAGTTCATGGTGTGGATGATGTTCGGGGTCATCGGCATCCCGCTGAAGCAGACGCTGGGGCTGAGCGCCACCGAGTTCGGCCTGCTCACGGCCACGCCGGTGCTCACCGGATCGCTGATCCGCGTGCCTCTGGGCATCTGGACCGACCGCTATGGCGGCCGCATCGTGATGACCCTGCTGATGGCGGCCACGGTGCCGGCCATCTGGCTGATGAGCTACGCCACCGCCTACTGGCACTTCCTGGTCATCGGCCTTTTCGTGGGCCTGGCTGGGGGTTCGTTCTCGGTCGGCACGCCCTACGTGGCCCGCTGGTTCCCCAAGAGCCGCCAAGGCATGGCGATGGGTGTGTACGGCGCAGGCAACTCCGGCTCGGCGGTCAACAAGTTCGCAGCACCCTTGCTGCTGGCCATCGGCGGATGGACGCTGGTGCCGCAGGTGTATGCCGCCATCATGCTGGGCACGGTCCTGCTGTTCTGGTTCGGCAGCAGCAGTGATCCCAGGCATCTGGTGCCGTCAAACGTCAAGTTCACGGACCAGTTGAAGATGCTGAAGGACCCGAAGGTGCTGAAGTACTGCCAGTACTACAGCATCGTCTTCGGCGGCTACGTGGCGCTGGCGCTGTGGATGGTGCAGTACTACGTCGGCGAGTTCGGCCTGTCGATCCAGACCGCCGCGCTGCTGGCCGCCTGCTTCAGCCTGCCCGGTGGCGTGCTGCGCGCCATGGGCGGCGTTCTGTCCGACAAGTACGGCGCGCACCAGGTGACGTGGTGGGTGCTTTGGGTCAGCTGGGTCTGCCTGTTCCTGTTGAGCTACCCGCAGACGGACTTCACGGTGCTCACCGTCAATGGCCCGAAGACCTTTCACATCGGCCTGAACGTCTATGTCTTCACCGCGCTGATGTTCATCTTGGGCATCGCATGGGCCTTCGGCAAGGCCAGCGTCTTCAAGTACATCGGTAACGACTACCCCGACAACATCGGCACCGTCAGCGGCATCGTCGGCCTGGCCGGTGGTCTCGGAGGCTTTGTGCTGCCGATCATGTTCGGCGCGCTGATGGACCTCACCGGCATCCGCTCCAGCGCCTTCATGTTGATGTACGGCGTAGTTTGGGTCTCGCTGATCTGGATGTACTGGACCGAGGTGCGCAAGACCGAGCTGATGGGCACCAATGCGCCGGCTTCCCCCCTCTCGGCCAGCCCCGTGCGCTGAGGCCGTCACGAACCACCGCCATGAACACCAACACCCCTCAAGCCCAGGGCGCCGACGTCCACGACTGGCGGCCGGAAGACGACGCCTTCTGGAACGCCACTGGCAAGAAGCTCGCCTACCGCAACCTCTGGATCTCGGTGCCTGCTCTGCTGTGCGGCTTCGCGGTGTGGGGCATGTGGGGAATCATCACCGTGCAGATGCTCAATCTGGGGTTTCCCTTTACCCAGGCCGAGCTGTTCACGCTGACGGCGATTGCCGGCATCTCGGGCGCGACGATGCGCATCCCGGCGTCCTTTCTCATCCGCCTGGCCGGCGGGCGCAACACCATCTTCCTGACCACCGCGATGCTGTTGGCGCCGGCCATCGGCACCGGCATCGTGCTGCAGAACCCCGACTGGCCTCTCTGGACCTTCCAGCTTATGGCGCTGTGGTCTGGCGTGGGCGGCGGCAACTTCGCCAGCTCGATGTCCAACATCAGCACCTTCTTCCCGAAGCGGCTGCAGGGCACGGCGCTGGGCTTGAATGCCGGCCTGGGCAACTTCGGCGTGACGACGATGCAGATCGTCATTCCGCTGGTGATGACGGTGGGCATCTTCGGCGCCTTGGGTGGAGAGCCGATGGTGCTGGTCAAGGACAGCGGCTGGATCTTCGGAAAGATCGCGGCCGGCACGCCCACCTGGGTGCAGAACGCAGGTTTCGCCTGGGTGCTGTCGCTGGTGCCGCTGAGCGTGCTGTGCTGGTGGGGCATGAACAACCTGAAGACGGTGTCGCCCGCCACCGGCAGCCCGATCGTGGCCTTCGCCAAGATCACCTACCTGTACACGCTGGCCTTCGTGCCCGCGATCTTCATGCTGTGGCTGTACCTGCCCCAGCCCACGGGACTGGGTGTGCTCAGCATGTGGGTGGCCATTCCGCTGGACGTCATCCTGGCGCTGCTGGTGATGAAGCTGGCGGCCTTCGGCGAGATGAAGGAAGGCGTGAAGAAGCAGTTCGCCATCTTCAGGAACAAGCACACCTGGTCGCTGACTGCGCTCTACATCGTCACCTTCGGCTCATTCATCGGTTTCTCGATGGCCCTGCCGTTGGCGATCACGGTGATCTTCGGCTTCCAGCACGTGCCTGACGCCAACGGCGTGATGCAGCACACGCTGAAGAACCCCAACGCGCCCTCGGCCTTGACCTATGCCTGGATGGGCCCCTTCATCGGCGCTGCGATCCGGCCCGTGGGCGGCTGGATCTCCGACAAGGTGGGTGGCTCCATCGTGACCCAGATCATCTCGGTGGTGATGGCTGGGGCCTCGGTGGCGGTGGGCTACGTGATGATGCAGGCCTACGGTTCGGCCACGCCCGAGCAGTATTTCCCGATGTTCCTCGGCCTGTTCATGCTGCTGTTCCTGGCCAGCGGCATCGGTAACGGCAGCACCTTCCGCACCATCGGCGTCATCTTCGACCGCACCCAGGCCGGCCCGGTGCTGGGCTGGACCTCGGCCATCGCTGCCTACGGCGCCTTCATCGCACCGGTGGTCATCGGCGCGCAGATCAAGGCCGGCACGCCTCAGTACGCGATGTACGGCTTCGCGATCTTCTACGCCCTCTGCCTGGTGCTGAACTGGTGGTTCTATCTGCGTGGCAATGCCTACGTGAAGAACCCCTGAGCCCGGGCACTGCACCCGAACGCCGGCATCTTCCACGCCATGTCCTCCATGACGACGCAGCAGTACTGGAACCCCGAGGACCGCGGGTTCTGGGACCGCTCCGGCCGTGCGGTGGCCCGGCGCAACCTCTGGGTGTCGGTCCCGGCGCTCGCTCTGGCTTTTTCGGTGTGGATGTTGTGGTCGGTGGTGGTCGTGCACCTGCCTGCAGCGGGCTTTCGCTACAGCACCAATCAGCTCTTCTGGCTGACGGCACTGCCGGCCTTGTGCGGTGCCACCCTTCGCATCGTGTATGCCTTCGCCGTGCCGATGATCGGCGGGCGCCGCTTCACCACGCTGGCGACGGCCAGCCTGCTGGTGCCCGCGGTCGGCATCGGCCTGGCCGTGCAGGATCCGAACACGCCCTTCGAGTGGATGGTGGTGCTGGCGCTGCTGTGTGGTCTGGGCGGCGGTAACTTCGCCAGCTCGATGGCCCACATCAGCCTCGTTTTTCCGGCCGCCCGCCAGGGCACTGCGCTTGGCCTGAACGCAGGGCTGGGGCACCTGGGGATCGCGCTGGTTCAGCTTCTGGTGCCCCTGGCCATCAGCGTCGGTGTCTTCGGCGTGTTCAACGGGCCGGCTCAGCAGACGGCGGAAGGGCCGATGTGGCTGCAGAACGCCGGCTTCATCTGGGTGCCGCTGATCCTGGCCAGCACGGCAGCAGCCTGGTTCGGCATGGACGACCTTGGAGACACGTATGCCGGCCTGGCCGAGCAGGCGGTGATCTTCACGCGCAAGCACAACTGGCTGATGTGCTGGCTGTACCTGGGCACCTTCGGCAGCTTCATCGGCTTTGCTGCCAGCTTGCCGATGCTGGTGCAGAGCCAGTTTCAACACGCCGGCGCGCTGCACGTGGTGTGGCTGGGCCCGCTCATCGGCGCCGGGCTGCGACCGCTGGGCGGGTGGATGGCCGACCACTGGGGCGGCGCACGCGTGACCTTCTGGATCTTCGTGGCGATGGCACTCGCAGCGGCGGCGGCCCTGTGGAGCCTGCCCCCTCCTGCCGCCACGGGCGCATCGGGTCAGGACGGCCACCTGCTCGGCTTCCTGGCGGCCTTCGCTGTGCTGTTCGCCGCATCGGGCATCGGCAACGGCAGCACGTTCCGGATGATCTCCTGTCTCTTCATCGCAGAACGGGTTCGCCACGCCGAGGCCCTGCCATCGGCCCAGGCGCGGGCCTCCAAGCAAGGCGCCGTCGAGGCGGCAGCGGCTCTTGGCTTTGCCAGTGCCATCGGCGCCTACGGCGGCTTCTTCATTCCCAAGAGCGTGGGCTCTTCGCTCGCGATGACGGGCAGCGCCTCGGCAGCGCTGGCGATGTTCATCGCGTTCTATCTCTCCTGCATCGCGCTGACTTGGTGGGCGTACAGCCGCCGCAACGCGCCACACCCGTGCTGATTCACCTGCGCAGTCCCCTCTTGCCTCCTGCACGCAGACGACTTCCCCCAAGGACGAACCCATGAGCCACTTTCTGGACCGCCTCACCCACTTCTCGCAGCCCAAGGAGAGTTTCTCCGGCGACCACGGAGTCACCACCGGTGAAGACCGAACCTGGGAAGACGCCTACCGCAACCGGTGGGCGCACGACAAGATCGTGCGCAGCACGCACGGTGTGAACTGCACGGGCAGCTGCAGCTGGAAGATCTACGTCAAGGGGGGCATCGTCACCTGGGAAACGCAGCAGACCGACTACCCGCGCACGCGTTGGGACATGCCCAACCACGAGCCGCGCGGCTGCGCCCGCGGCGCCAGCTACAGCTGGTACCTGTATAGCGCCAACCGCGTGAAGTACCCGATGGTGCGGGGCCGCCTGCTTGAGCGTTGGCGCGCGGCGATAAAGACGGCCAAGACGCCGGTCGACGCCTGGGCCACGATTGTCGAGGACGACGCTGCGCGCCGTGACTACCAGAAGGTGCGCGGCATGGGCGGCTTCGTGCGCAGCAGCTGGGACGAGGTCAACCAGATCATCGCGGCGAGCAACGTCTACACGATCAAGAAGCACGGCCCGGACCGCGTCATCGGTTTCAGCCCCATCCCGGCGATGAGCATGGTCAGCTACGCCGCCGGCAGCCGCTACCTCAGCTTGATCGGCGGCGTGTGCATGAGCTTCTACGACTGGTACTGCGACCTGCCGCCCGCAAGCCCGCAGGTGTGGGGCGAACAGACCGATGTGCCAGAGAGCGCCGATTGGTACAACAGCACCTACATCATGGCCTGGGGCAGCAACGTGCCGCAGACCCGCACACCCGACGCCCACTTCTTCACCGAGGTGCGCTACAAGGGCGCGAAGACGGTGGCCATCACGCCCGACTACAGCGAGGTGGCCAAGCTGGCCGACATCTGGCTGCACCCC
>JALOSN010000332.1 GCA_025458415.1 Hydrogenophaga sp. | reverse complement strand
CAGCAGGTATTCGCCCTTGGGAAAGCGGTTGGGCACCACGTAGATGCTGTCCATCTCCTCCGACGCCATGGCCGCCAGGTGGCCACCCCATTCGTTGGCCTCGATCAGCACCTCGTTGGCGATCACGTCCAGCTTCTTCTGCACCTCGCCCTGGACGTTTTCGGTGTCCGCACTGCCCAGGATCTCGCCCAGAGCCCCCTTGTTGACGCTGATCGAGATGCGTTTGCAGGCGCGGGCGACCACCTCGATCAGCAGGCGCAGTTCCGGGGGAATGCGGCCATGCACGCGCTGCTGCTCGACCAGGTAACGGGTCAGGGAAATCTTGTCGCTTCGGGTCGGGCCGCCACGCGGGCGATGGCCTCGCGGGCCGAGCTGCGGTAGGGCTCGGCCAGCTTCTTCCAGCGGTCCATGGCGCGGGCCAGGCGGGCAGCGACCTGCGGATTGAATGCATCGATCTCCAGCACCCGCTCACTCCAGAACACGTAGCCTGCCGCATCCATCCGGTGGAAGGCACCGGGGTTGGCGTGGCAGAAGCTGAAGATCACGCTGCGCGCCCGGTTCGGATTGCGCAGCTGGAAGTCGGGGTGCTGCATGAGCTGTCGCACCAGGGGCAGCACGTGGCCACCGCGATCGGGGGCGCCAGCCTGCAGGGCGAACCATTTGTCGATCACCAGGGCTTCGTGGCGGAACAGCGCATGGAATCGGCGCAGGGCATCCTGCGCCAGGGGGTGGCCACTGACCACCAGTGCCGACAAGGCATTGAATCGGTCGGTCATGTTGCCGGCGTCCTTGAAGCGCTGGTAGGCCTTGCCGGGCCAGACCGGGTTGCCGTTCTCACGCGCGGCCAGACAGAGCATGGTCAACGCCAGGCCGGACAGGGCACGCCGGCCGGTGCTCAGCGGATCCGGACGGTAGGCACCGTTCTCCCGATGCTGTTCCCAGGCCCAGACCCAGTCCTCGTGCAGCGCATGGGCAAGCTGTTCGCGCATGGCTTCGCGGACCGCATGTACACGCTGCGGGTCCACCACGTCCAGTTGTTCGGCAATATAGGTTTCGGCAGGAAAGGTCAGTACCAGTTCCTTGAAGGCCGCATCGAGTGCCGGGTGACGAAGCACGGCCCGCATGGCTTCGATGAAGGCGCTGTCCAGGGTCTGGTGGCCCGGGGCTCCTTCCTGCCGGATCGCGGCCAGCGCCCGTCGAAGGGCCAGGCGCTGGCCGGCTTCCCAGCGGTTGAAGGGGTCGGTGTCGTGGGCCAGCAGCGTCAGCAGTTGTGCATCGCTTTGCTCCATGTCGAGAACGACGGGGGCCGAGAAACCGCGCAACAGGGACGGCACGGGTTCACAGGGGAGACCGGTGAACACCAGTGTCTGCTCGGCCTCGGTCAGAACAACGGTATGGCTGCCGTGGCGTGGGCTGTCCCAGCCTTCGAGCTGGACTGGCAACTCATGGCCCTGATGGTCCAGCAGGCCCAGCGTCATCGGAATGACAAAAGGCAGCTTGTCGGCCTGACCCGGGGTGGGGGCGCAATACTGGCGCAGGGTCAGGCTGTATCGACCGCTGGTTGCGTCCCAATGACCTTCACCCCGCACGTGCGGCGTACCGGCCTGGCTGTACCAGCGCTTGAACTGGGGCAACAGCCGTGCCAGATCGCTGTCTTCGTTGGCGTCGGCGATCGACTGGGCAAAGTCGTCACAGGTGACCGCCTTGCCGTCGTGGCGCTGGAAGTACAGGCGCATGCCCTTGCGGAAGCCATCCCGGCCCACCAGGGTCTGCATCATGCGCACCACCTCGGCACCCTTCTCGTAGACGGTGACGGTGTAGAAGTTGTTGATTTCCACGTAGCTGTCCGGACGTACGGGGTGAGCCATGGGACCGGCGTCTTCCGGGAACTGGGCGGTTCGCAGCACGCGCACGTCCTCGATGCGCTTGACCGCGCGCGCCGACGGGTCGGCGCACAGGTCCATGCTGAACTCCTGGTCGCGGAACACCGTCAGGCCTTCCTTGAGCGAGAGCTGAAACCAGTCACGGCAGGTGACCCGGTTGCCGGTCCAGTTGTGGAAGTACTCGTGGCCGACCACGGACTCGATATTGGCGAAGTCGGTGTCGGTGGCGGTGGCGCTGTTGGCCAGCACGTACTTCGTGTTGAAGATGTTCAGGCCCTTGTTCTCCATCGCGCCCATGTTGAAGTCGGCGGTGGCGACGATCATGAAGCGCTCCAGGTCCAGCGGCAGGCCGAAGCGGGCTTCGTCCCAGACCACGCTGGCCATCAGGGAGTTCATGGCGTGTTCGGTCTTGTCCATGTCGCCCGGGCGCACGTAGATCTGCAGCAGGTGCTCCTTGCCAGTGCGCGAGACGATGCGCTGCTCGCGGGACACCAGCTTGCCCGCGACCAGGGCAAACAGGTAGCAGGGTTTCTTGTGCGGATCGACCCAGCGGGCGAAGTGGCGGTTGTCGGGCAGATCGCCCGATTCCACCAGGTTGCCGTTGGACAGCAACACCGGATACCTCGTCTTGTCCGCGCGCAGCGTGACGGTGTAGCTGGCCATCACGTCCGGGCGGTCGAGGAAGTAGGTGATGCGCCGGAACCCTTCGGCCTCGCACTGCGTGAAGAAGGTGCCCTCACTCACGTACAGGCCCATCAGCTGGGTGTTCTTCTCGGGGGCGCAGGTGGTGAAGATCTCCAGCTCGAAGGGCTCGTTGCCTTCGGGCAGGTTCTCCAGCACCAGGGTCTGGCCATCCAGGCGGAACGACGTACCTGCGCCGTTGACCAGCACACGGGCCAGGTTCAGGTCCTCACCGTCCAGCCGCAGCGCCTGTGCCGGCACCTCGGCGTTGCGGCGCAGCCGCATGCGGTTGAGCACCCGGGTCTTGGCCGGGTCCAGGTCGAAGCTGAGCTCGACGGTGTCGATCCAGTAGGCGGGAGCGGTGTAGTCCTCGCGGCGAACCACGGTAGAGGCGCCTTCACGCATGTTGCTCGTTCCTGATAGGGGTTGAAAACGTTCCGGTGCGCACGGTGGAAAGCGCGCGTGCCCTAGACACCCTGCTTCAGGGATGCCTCGATGAAGGGATCCAGATCGCCGTCCAGCACCTTCTGGGTGGCGGAGATCTCGACGTTGGTGCGCAGGTCCTTGATGCGGCTGTTGTCCAGCACGTAGGACCGGATCTGGTGGCCCCAGCCGACATCGGTCTTGGTCTCTTCCAGCTTCTGCTGCTCTTCCATGCGCTTGCGCATTTCCAGGTCATACAGCTTGGAACGCAGGCGCTGCCAGGCCATGTCCTTGTTGCTGTGCTGGCTGCGGCCGTCCTGGCATTGCACCACCGTGTTGGTGGGGATGTGGGTCAGGCGGACCGCCGAGTCGGTCTTGTTGATGTGCTGGCC
>JALOSN010000331.1 GCA_025458415.1 Hydrogenophaga sp. | reverse complement strand
GCGCAGACGATCAGGAACGGAACGATGTCGCCTTCACCCAGGGTGGCGGCCCAGACGAACACCGCCACGGCCAGGGCCATGCCGGCCAGCCAGGTGCGGGCCAGACCCAGGCGGCCGACCAGGCGCACCCACAGCGGAATGGACAGGGCGGCGCACAGGAAATAGGTGGCCAGAAAGGCCGGCTCGATCGAGGCCGGGGCCTGCAGGCGGTCCTGCACGAAGAACAGCACCAGGGTGGCCGGGATGGCACTGGCTGTCCCGTTGAGCACGAACACCGCCAGCAGGCGCTGGAACGCGGGCTGGCGCAGCGGAGATCGGCCGGTCGCGGCGTCGGCCGGCGGCAGGGTGGCAGGTGGCGGGACGACGGCGCGTGTCCAGGCCAGCCATCCCAGGGCCAGCAGCACGGCGAAGGCGCTCACGGTCACACCCAGGCCGAGCGTGGCCGGCAACACCGCGGCCAGCAGAACGCCCACCAGTGACAGGGCTTCGCGCCAGGCCACGATGCGACTGCGCTGGGGTTCGGTGCCGCCCAGCCGAGCCCCCCAGGCCTGGTGCGCCACGCTGACGATGCTGAAGGCGGTGTAGGTGATGGCCATCAGCACGCCGGCCCAGGTCAGCAGGGCGGCGGTGCTGCCCCGCGCCAGGGCGGGCGGAAACAGCAGGCCCCACAGGCCCAGGGCCAGCACCACCGCCGACGCGGCGCACACGGACAGCACGGTGCGGTGCGAGCGGGCGAACAGCCGGTCGCACCAGCGCCCGATCCAGGGGTCGAGAACCGCGTCGACCAGGCGGGCTCCCAGCAGGACCGCTCCCAGCAGACCCAGCGGTGCGGCGAATTCCCGTGCATAGTGGTTGGGCAGGATCACATACAGCGGCAACGCCACGAAGGCCAGCGGCAGGCCGAGCAGCCCGTAACCCAGCCCGCGGCGCCAGGCGCCAGGGCCAAGAAAGCGGGCCGCCGCTTCGGTGGACGCAGCGCCGGTGTTCATCAGCGGTTGACCTGTGCGGGAGCGGTCCCGTTGCCACCGCCCTGGCCTTGCAGCTGGGCCAGCAGGGCCTCGCGCATGCGCGGCTGCGAGGTGCGGTCGGACAGCCAGATGCCGAAGAAGCGGCGCGAGAAGCGGTCTTCGCCGATCTCACCGAGCAGGCGGTCGTTCAGGTAGAAGCGGGCGCCGGCGCCGGGCACGTGCACGCCGGTGATGCGGTCGCCGCGCTGGACGTCGGGGAACAGGGCGGTCATGGCCGCCAGCCAGCGTGCGGCGTCGGCCTCGTCCAGCGCACCGGTCTGGCGCATCTCGTCGACCGAGCGGCGTGCGATGTCGGTCCCTTTGAAGCTGCGCAGGTAAGCCAGCTCCAGCCCAAACGGCTGCTCTTCGAAGCGCGCCATGTCAAAGCCGGTTCGTGCCCACAGGCGCGCGTCGTAGACCTCGAAGCCCCACACCCGCAGGCGGGTGCTGGCCAGCGCCTGTTTCTCGGCCAGGGCGGCCGACACCGTCGGCGGGGCTGCGCTGGTGCTGGCCACGGCCGGCAGGGCACTGGCCATGAGCAGGGCACAGGCCAGCGCATGCCTGAGGTTCATGACGGCCTCCGCAGGGTGTACTGGACGACGTCGATGCTGGCCTGCGCAAAGGCCGCTTCGCAGTAGGCCAGGTAGAACTCCCAGATGCGCAGGAACTCGGTGTCGAAGCCCAGGCGAAGCACCTCGTCCTGTTGCTGCAGGAAGCGCTCGCGCCAGAACGCCAGCGTGCGGGCGTAGTCCTGACCGAAGGCGAACTCCTCGATCACCTCCAGCCCGGCCATGCGGGCCTGTGCCTTGAACTCGTGCGGGCAGGGCAGGCAGCCGCCGGGGAAAATGTACTGCTGGATGAAATCGGTCCCGCGCACATAGCGGTCGAACAGGGCATCGTCGATCACGATGCTCTGGATGCAGGCCCGTCCGCCGGGTTTGAGCAGGTCGTGCACGGACTTGAAGTAGGTCGGCCAGTATTCCTGGCCCACCGCTTCGACCATCTCGATCGAGCAGATCGCGTCAAAAGGTCCGTCGCTGATGTCACGGTAGTCTTGTAGCCTGAATTCAGCCCCCACGCTCCGCCGCTGCGCGGGTCGCTGCCCCCCGAGGGGGCGCGTTTCGCCTTGGGGCGGCCCGGCGGCGAAATCTGTCCCCCTCGCTCCGCCGCTGAGCGGGTCGCTGCCCCCCAAGGGGGCTGTTTCGCCTTGGGGCGGCCCGGCGGCGAAACCTTTCCCATCCTGATCCAGACGCTGGAGTCGCTGGGTGGCGTATTCGAGCTGTTCGGTCGAGAGCGTCACACCGGTGATGCGGGCGCCGAACTCGGTGGCGGCCATTTCGGCCAAGGCGCCCCAGCCACAGCCGATCTCCAGCACGCGGTCGCCTGCCTGCACGCCGGCCGCCTGCAGGGCGCGGCGCACCTTGGCGTGCTGGGCCTGCACCATGTCCATGTCGGAGCGCTCGAACCAGGCCGATGAATAGTTCATGGTCTCGTCCAGCCACAGGCGGTAGAAGGCGTTGCCCAGGTCATAGTGGGCATGGATGTTGCGGCGGCTGTTGCTCTTGGAGTTGCGGTTGAGCAGGTGGCGCACGCGGTAGGCCAGCCGGCCCAGCCAGGACCCGTAGATGACCCTGTCGACGTCGCGCCGGTTGGCCACCAGCAGGCCCAGCAGCGCGCTCAGGTTGGGGGTCGACCAGTCGCCGGCCACGTAGCTCTCGGCAAAGCCGATGTCACCCGATTTCAGGGCCGCGCCGCATGCATTCCAGTTGTGCAGCTGGATGCTGGCGTGCGGTCCTTCGGCGCTGCCAAAGCGCTGCACCGTGCCGTCGGGCAGGGTGACGGTGAGGCTGCCATGCTGCATGCGCTGCAGCAGTTGCAGCACGGTGCGGGCGGCGGCGGGTGCATTGCGGGGGAGGGCAAAACCGGCAGGGCCGGGACGGGCTGTGGTGCTGTTCATGGGCGACTGGGATGGACGGCGGATTCAGCGGGATTCGGATGGGTCAGGACGGAGCGGCCCTCGGTCACGAAATGCGTCGGCGCTG
>JALOSN010000330.1 GCA_025458415.1 Hydrogenophaga sp. | reverse complement strand
GATCTGGCGGGGGTCGAGCCAGCCTTCGAAGGCCGGCAGCAGGCCGTTGATGCGTTCGGATGCCACCGCCTGGTCGTGGCGGTGCGCGATGATCTGAAAAGCATCGTTGCGCAGCAGCCAGAGCTCCTGGGGTGTGCTGGCCTGCCCGACGCGACGGCGCAGGCGCTCGGCCGATTCGCCCAGGCAGTCTTCGAAGCAGGCCGTCAGGGCCAGGCGGATCTTGGCCATGTCCTGCAGGCCGGCTTTGCGGGGCGTGCCCTGCCGCGGGCCGAAGGTGAGGCGGAAGATGCGGGAGAGGGCGGGAATCAAGCCGATCTCCCGGCGTGGCAGGGTGATCGCAGCGGGGTCATGCAAGGTTTCATGGGGCACAACCTTCGAATCCCTGCTGGCGCCAGGCCTCGAACACCACGGCGGTGACTGCGTTGGACAGATTCAGGCTGCGCTGGCCGGGCCGCATCGGCAGGCGAAGCCGCCGCTGCGGCGCGAAGCGGCCCAGGATGTCTTCGGGCAATCCGCTGGTCTCGGACCCGAACACCAGCCAGTCGCCGGCTTCGAAGCGGTGTTCGTGCACGCGACCGTGCCCCCGGGTGCTCAGCGCCAGCAGGCGATCTTCCTGGGGGGATGCCTGTGCCAGAAACGTGTTCCAGTCCGCATGGCGTTGCACCTGGGCAAACTCGTGGTAGTCCAGTCCGGCCTGGAGGTGGCAGCCGGTGTTGGCGCACAACCGGATCACATTGCCCGTGTTGGGCGGGATCTCGGGGGTGACCAGAACGACGTTGAACATGCGGGCAGACAGGGACGATGCTGACGCGGTGCAGCCGCATTGCAACGGCCACTCCACTTCGATCGGGCCGGTTGACCGGTCTTCTCCGCTCCCTGGGAGGGCGCCATCATAGCCCCAGCATCGGGGTTCTCGACGCCAGGCCTGCGATCGTCGATGTAACAGTTTCAACCGAGGTCTGGATCGGGGGTCTGGCGGGTCCTGTGTCACATCGGTCAGTCCGTGTCGGTACGGGCAAACACCAGACCGTTGACCTCGGCCGCACCGGCCCTGCGCAGCACCCGTGCCGCCATCTGCAGCGTGGCGCCGGTCGTACTGACGTCGTCCACCAGCAGCACGCGGCGCCCGGACACCGAGCCCGAAAGCCTGGGATTGACTTCGAATGCCTGACGCAGGTTGCGCCAGCGCTGCTCGCGCGAGAGCGTGTGCTGATCGGGGTGATCGCCCCGACGCAGCAGTGCCTGGGCGCAGGGCGCGGGCACGGTCAACCCCTGCAGCCGACCCCGCTGGCGCACGGCCTTGCCAATCTCCCAGGCCTGGTTGTACCCGCGCTCGGCCAGTCGGCGCGCGCTCAAGGGGACGGGGATCAGGAGCTGTGCTTCGGCCAGCAAGGTACGGACTTCAGGGCGCAGCAGCATGAGGTCGGCCATGGTCCGGGCCCATGCCGGCTCACCCTTGAATTTCAGGCGCGCCACCAGGGTGTCCCATGGATAGGCGTAGTCGACTGCCGCGACGCAGTGGCCCAGATGGCCCGATCCCGCGGTCAGGGTGCAGGCGTCACACCTGGCCTGGCCTGGTGGGGCCAGCGCGGCGCAGTTCTGGCAGCGCCAGCGCGGCGCACCGAAACGGCGGACGCAGGCGTGGCACACGGGTTCGGACGGCCATGTTCCGCAAACCTGGCATAGGCCAGGCCAGCGGGCAGACCAGGATCGCCAAAGGGACAGCATCGTCCCAATATACTGACGGGCAGCTCGCTGGTCCGATCCGGCCCTGTCAGAACGCGCAGTGAATCCAACCCCCTCCGAGAACCCTGAGCCGACCTTGGGCTTGGCCACCGACCGTGTGCCCGGGCTCGACCCGGTTGCCGTCGCCCGATGGGCGGCGCGGCGCAGCACGGCCTCGCCCTGGCTGCACGAGGAGATCGCGGCGCGCATGCTGACCCGCCTGGATTGCTTCCGCCAGCAGCCGGCCACCTGGCTGCACTGGGAGCCCGTGCAGGGCGGCCTGCAGGCCCATCGGCTGTTGCTGCAGCGTCTGCCCGGGGCGCAGAGTCATGTGATGGCCGAGGATTCGAAGTTTGTGTTGCAGGTCGTCAACGAAGGTCGGCGAACGCCCTGGAACCCGCTGCGCCGCAAGCGCCCCTCGATCGCCTTGCCGGCCGATGACCGGACCCGGGTTGGCATGCTCTGGGCCAACATGTTGCTGCACCGGGAGACACGCCCGCTGGCGCTGCTTCAGCGCTGGAACCGGCACATCGACACGGGGGGCTTCCTGATGTTCTCCTGCCTTGGTCCTGACAGCCTGTCCGGGCTTCGGATCCTGTACCAACGGCAAGGCTGGGGAGCGCCGACCCACGGGTTTGTCGACATGCACGACTGGGGCGACCTGCTGGTGCGTGCCGGATTTGCCGAACCCGTGGTGGACATGGAGCGCATCACGCTGACCTACACCAGTGCCCAGGCCTTGCTCGACGAGCTGCGCCTGCTCGGCCGCAACTTCAGTCTGGAGCGCTTTGGTGGCTTGCGAGGGCGTGCCTGGCGCCGGCAATTGGAGGCGGCCATCGAAGCTTCGCTGCCCCGCAGTCCGGATGGGCGGCTTCAGTTGGGCTTCGAGGTGATCTATGGTCACGCCTTCAAGCCGGAGCCGCGCCTGAAGGCCGCTGCCGAGCAGAACGTGTCGCTGGACGCCATGCGCGACATGCTGAGGTCCTCGCGGCGCTGACGGCCAGGTGCTGCAAGACACCCACATGCCACGATGCCCCAGTCGGATGAGGTGGCGTGTCAGCGGGACAGTGGTTTTACCTCGCTACAATTGACATAAATCAAACTCTCCAGGGCATTTTCCCTGTTGCTCTGCGGCGCTGCCGTGGAACGGTCGGGAGCGGTGGTTGGACGGCAAAACGGATGTGTACAGGCTGGCACAGCGGCGGGATGACGCCTTGTACTGGTCTTTGAGGCGCCATTGTGCGGTGACTCCCTCACAGCTGGCGTCCGTGCTTGTGGCGCTCGGGACGGTGTCCCTGGGTGTGGCGGGGTTCTTCTGGACGCAGGGTGCGGTGCTGGTCATGCCCTTTGCGTTGCTGGAGGTGCTGGCGCTGGGCACGGCCTTCCTGATCCACGCACGCCATGCCACCGACGGGGAGAGTGTGATCCTTCGCGATGGTCGACTGGTGGTGGAGTGCGAATCCGCCGGGGTTGTCCAGCGCTGCGAGTTTGACCGTGAGCGTGTGCGTCTGCATCCGAGCGGCAGGCAGGTGTTGATCGAGGTGCGGGCGGGAGCCCAGGCGGTCCGGATCGGACGCCACCTGCGGTCCGACCTGCGACCGGTTCTGTTGCATGAGCTGCGGCGGGCCTTGCGAGAGGCCTAAGGGATAGAGGGTTGGGTATTCCCCGGGTGGGCGAGGTCGGGAAATTTTGTTTTAATCTGCATTGATATAAATCAATACTTATATTTGAGGCGCACAAAGTGAGTACGACGATGAAATCGGGTAGGTCCCTGCGACAGAAGATGGCCGCCCTGCGGTCCGCGGTGACGGCCTTGTCCCTGGGGGCGGGCGTGTGGGTTGCGGCGGCAGCGCAGCAAGTCAACGACCTGCCGGGTGGCCCTGCCGTCAACCAGCTGAACTTTGCGCCCCCGGCCACCCGCATCGCCGAGGAGCAGCACTGGTTGCACTGGTTCATGATGGGCATCTGCGCCGTCATCTTCGTCGTCGTGTTCGGCGTGATGTTCTATTCCATCGTGAAGCA
>JALOSN010000329.1 GCA_025458415.1 Hydrogenophaga sp. | reverse complement strand
GTGGCTGCTCTCGCGCAGGCGCTCGGCCAGGCGCTGGGCCACCGCCGTCATGAGTTTGGCGGCCGTGGTGGGTTGTTCGGCAATCAGCGCTTCCAGGGCCTCGCGGGTCAGCACGGCGCACTTGACATCGGTGCTGGCGGTGCAGGAGGCCGAACGGGCAGCCCCGTCGACCAGCGCCATTTCCCCGATCAGGCTGCCGGGGCCGAGCACGTTGACGGTAGCCGGGTCGACGCGGCGGGCAATCACGGTCTCCACCGTGATCTCGCCCTCGAGCACCAGCACCATGAAGCCCGTGTCGGCGGCGTCGCCCTGGCGGATGATGGTGGTGCCCGAGCGGAAACGTTTCGGGCGCATGAAGCCGACCACCACCAGCGCCTCGTCCTCGGTGAGCTGGGCCAGCGCCGTGGGTGCGCGCAGCAGGCGGGCCGCGTCGTGCGCGGAAGCGGACGTTCCCACCTGCGACTGACGGTCCGCCGGCAGGCGCGACTCGGGCGGCGTTTCCTGGGGCTGTGATCCGAACAGGCGGTTGAGCATGGCGACAGAAAAAATCCCATTGTGCCGCCGTGCCGGCCGATCAGGCGTGACGAATTGCACCAGATTGGCACATCCATTGCTAGACGGGTGCATGACCGCCTGGCCCACCCCGATCGACCGCAGGACCCTGCCCGGCCGAGATGCCATCTGGCGCGATCCGCTGGAGCTGCTGCTGGCTTCCACCGGCGAGGGCGTCTACGGGGTCGACCTGGACGGCCGCTGCGTCTTCATCAACCGGGCGGGTGCGGCCATGATCGGCTACGAGCCGTCCGAGCTGCTGGGCTGCAACATGCATGAGCTCACGCACCATGCCCGACCCGATGGCAGCCCCTACCCGGAGGCCGACTGCCCGATCTTCAACGCCTTCCGGCGGGGCTTGCCCTGCCGCATCGACAGCGAGGTGTTCTGGCGCCGCGACGGCAGTGCGTTCCCGGTCGAGTATTCGAGTCACCCGATCCTGGACCAGGGCGCCGTGCGCGGCGCGGTGGTGACCTTTGTCGACATCACCGAGCGGCGCCGCGCGGCCGACGCGCTGCAGAAGGCCAAGGACCAGCTGGAGGAACGGGTGCTGGAGCGCACCGCCGCGCTGGAGACCGCGCTGCGCCAGGTGCGCGAGCTGGCGGCGTGGTCGGAGTCGGTGCGCGAGGAAGAGCGCACCCGTATCGCACGCGAGGTGCACGACGAACTGGGCAGCCTGCTGGTGGCCCTGAAGATGGACGTGAACTGGATGGACAAGCGCCTGTCCGAGCAGGGCGCGCGCAGCCCGGACGAGGCCGAGGACATGCGCGGCCGCATGCGCTGCAAGTGCCAGAACATGAGCCGGCTGATCGAGACGGCGGTGGACAACGTGGGCCGCATCATCACCGACCTGCGCCCCAGCATCCTGGACCACCAGGGACTCTGGGCGGCGCTCGAATGGCAGGCGCAGGAGTTCGTGGCCTCGGCCGAGCTGGCACTGGATTGGTGCATGGCCGCGGACGAGGGGCTGGAGCTGCCGGAGCCGCTGGCGATGGCGGTGTTCCGCATCTTCCAGGAGATGCTCAGCAATGTCGGCCGCCATGCCCGGGCCTCGCAGCTGCGGGTGGAGATCGGGCTGACCGAGGGTGAACTGGTGATGGTGGTGGAGGACGACGGCGTGGGCGCGCCCGCGCAGGCTTTCGAGGCCGGTGATGCCTACGGCATCATGGGCATGCGCGAGCGCGCGCGACGCTTCGGTGGCCGCATCGACATCCGCAGTGCACCGGGCGAGGGCACCAGCATGCGCCTGCGCTTGCGACTGCCTGGAGGAGATCGGCCATGACGGTGACCCGGGTGCTGATCGGCGACGACCACCGCATCGTGCGCGAGGGCATCAAGCAGGTGCTGGCCGACGCCGACGATGTGCAGGTGGTGGCCGAAGCGCAGAGCGGACAGGAGGTGCTGGATCTGGTGCAGGCCGTGGGCGCGCGGGCCGGGCTGGAGCTGGTGCTGCTGGACGTGGCCATGCCCGGCCTGGACGGTCTGGAGGTGTTGCAGCGCCTGCGCCAGAGCCACCCGGATCTGCCGGTGCTGATGCTCAGCACCTACCCCGAACGTCAGTACGCCGTGCGTTGCATCCGCATGGGCGCCGCCGGTTACCTCAACAAGAGTGCCGACCCGGACGACATGGTGGCTGCGGTCCGCAAGGTGGCCGGCGGGGGCCTGTTCGTGACCCCGGCCACGGCCGAGGCGCTGGCCGCTGCCGTGGGCCGAGGCGACGTGCGCCGGGGACCCGAAGCCCTGTCGCACCGCGAGCACCAGGTCTACCGCCTGCTGACCCAGGGCCTGACCGTGACCGAAATTGGTGCACAGCTGGGCCTGGCGGCCAACACGGTGAGCACCTACCGGGCGCGCATCCTGGAAAAGACCGGCACCAAGAACGACGTCGAGCTGGCGATCTACGCCGAACGGCACGCCCGGCCGGCCGGTTTGTAGGGCTGCCCCTACACCGCGTCGTCGCGTCATCGGCGATTTGCTGGCGAGATGGCCCGGCGGTGGTGTGCGGGCCCGCAACTGGCCCGCTGCTTGCAATGGCAATGGCGTCATCAACCAACGAGGTGTGCCATGTCCGAGTTCTTCGACCCCTACAACGCCGATCGCCCCCTGATGATGAAATGCAGCTGCGGGCGCGACCACACGGTGGCCGACCACCATGCCGAGGTGGCGGCCGACGAGGCGGCCCGCGAACTGCGTGCACGCAGCGAGACGGCCGACTTCGAGGCCTACAGCAACGAGTTCATCGAGGCCAGCCTGGTCAAGGCCATCTTTCCGCACGACGAACAGCGCCGCCTGTTCCTGCGCGCGGTGGGCAAGGGCACGGCCATGGCCGCGATTGCCAGCGTGCTGCCGGTGGCCAGCCTGCAGGCCATGGCACAGGAGAAGCGCACGCTGGAGAAGACCGATCTGAAGATCGGCTTCATCCCGATCACCTGCGCCACACCGCTGATCATGGCCCATCCGCTGGGCTTCTACGAGAAGGAAGGCCTCAAGGTCGAGGTCACC
>JALOSN010000328.1 GCA_025458415.1 Hydrogenophaga sp. | reverse complement strand
TCCACCCCCATCTCGTTGGCCAGCGAGTAGTAGTAGGCGTTGCTGGACTTGACGATGCTGTGGTGCAGGTTGGTCAGTCCTGTGGCGTGACCCCGGAACCGGTGGTTGCCCAGCATCCAGTAGCCCGGGTCATTGATCACCGTCCGCTCGTTGCGCTTGCCCGTCTCCAGCGCCGCCAGCGCCATGAAGGGCTTGTGGGCTTGGACACGAACGCCAGCACCTCGCCATTGCGCGGATCGATGGCCACCAGCGCGCCGCGCCGATCGCCGAACATGTCCTCCACCAGCTTCTGCAGCCGGATGTCGATCGACAGCACCAGGGTGTGCCCGGGTACCGCCTGGGTGCTGGCCAGCAGGCGCACCGCGCGCCCACCTGCCGAGGTTTCCACCCGCTCGAAACCGGTGGTGCCGTGCAGTTCCCGTTCGAAGCTCTGCTCGGCCCCGAGTTTGCCGATGTGCTCGGTGCCACGGTAGTTGGCCTGGTCCTCTTCGGGCCATTCCTCGATCAGTTCCTTCTCGCGCTGGTTGATGCGGCCGATGTACCCGACCACGTGGCTGGCCACCTCGCCGTTGGGGTAGTGGCGGATCAGCCGCGCCCGCACATCCACCCCCGGGAAACGGTAGCGCTGCGCAGTGAAGCGGGCCACCTCATCGTCGGTCAGGCGGGTGCGGATGGGCAGCGAATCGAAACGGCGCGACTCCTCGCGCAGCTGGCGGAACCGCCGCCGGTCCCGGGGCTGGATGTCCACCACCTCGCTCAGCGCGTCGATGGTCGATTCCAGGTTGTTCACCCGTGAGGGGGTGATCTCCAGCGTGTAGGCCGAAAAGTTGGTGGCCAGCACATGGCCGTTGCGGTCGACGATCTGCCCGCGGTTGGGCACCACCGGCAGCACCGCGGTGCGGTTGCTCTCGGCCTGTGCCATCAGTTCTTCGTGCTTGGTGACCTGCAGGTACACCATGCGGGCGGCCACCAGTCCGAACGCCACCAGCACCGCCAGTGCAGCCACCAGCACCCGCAACCGGAACCGGTCCAGGTCGGCTTCAACGTTGCGCAGTTCAGTCATTTGGTGTGCCCAGCCCCTTCATGACCGAGGGAAGCCTGTTTTTACCGCAGATCCGATCCGTTCGCCGGGCCCAGGTCAGGATGCGGTGGAACCGGCCTGGCCGGGCCGCTCGCATCGCCCCCTTGAGGGGGTGACGCCGAAGGCGGCGCGGGGGTGAACATTCACAGCGGCCGGTTCTCATCGGGATCGGGGGCGCGTCTCTGGGGCGCCAGCAGCACCACGCTCACCAGCGGCCAGAGCAGGGTCTCGATGACCGGCGCCAGGAAGAACGACCAGCCGGGGAAGGTGCCCCCCGAGGCCATGCGCACCACCAGTACCAGCAGCTGCGCGGCCAGCAGCAGCGGGAACACCTGGACCGCCTGGGTGGGCACCGCAAACCACAGCAGGCGCCGGTGCATGGCGACAGCAAAAAAACCCATCACGGTGTAGGCCAGGGCATGCTGTCCGAGCAGGGCGCCCTGGTGCACATCCATCAGGAGGCCGAACGTGAAGGCCACGCCCACACCGATGCGCAGGGGCTGGTGCACACACCAGAACACCAGGGTGACCGCCAGCAGGTCGGGCACCCAGGCGTCCCGGCCCCACAGGCCGATGTTGCCCAGCATGTTGATGACCAGCGCGACCACCAGACTGGCCCAGATGAAGGCACGGTTGGCGGGCAGCAGCAGCTGCTGGCCGGGGCGCATGATCATGGTGCGCTCCTGGGCGCGACCGCCGTCCCGCCTGGCCGGTCCCGGCGCGGGCGGGACGGCGCGGCCTCCTGCTCGGGGGGCGGCGGCAGCTGCAGCCCCGTGGGTCCGAGCACCAGCACGTGCAGCGTGCCCTGGACACGCGCCAGCGGCTCGCACTGCACCCGGTTGAAGGACGATTCGGCGCGCCGCTCGACCCGGGTGACGCGGGCCACCGGCAGGCCCGGCGGGTAGACGCCGTCGATGCCGCTGGTGGTCAGCAGGTCACCTTCCTGGATGTCCGCACTGGACAGGGTGTAGCGCAGCTCCAGGCCGTCGCCATCGGCCGACGGCTGTCCGAAGGCCACACTGCGAACACCCGTGCGTGTGTTCAGCACCGGGATGGACTGGTCCTGGTCGATCAGCAGGGTGACCTCGGAAACCAGCGGATAGACCCGCGTGACCTGACCCAGCACGCCCGACTCGTCGATCACGGGCGAGCCCGCCACGACGCCGTGGGTCTGGCCGCGGTCGATCACCACCTGGCGCGAAAACGGGTCGGCCGTGTCGTAGAGCACCTGGGCTCCGATGGCCGGGCTGCTGATGCGCTCGCGCATCGCCAGCAGCTCCCGCAGCTGCCGGTTCTCCATCTGAACCTGCTCCAGCTGCAGATGGCGGTCGGCCTGCTGGGCCAGGCGCTTGAGCGCCTCGGCCTCGGTCTGCTGGGCGCGGTGAAGGGAGGTGAAGTAGCCGCCGATGCCCATCGCGGCCTGCACCGGCTGCATCACCGCCCACTGCAGCGGGTACAGCGCCGTGGCGATGGCCGAACGCAGCGGAGCGGTCAGCTCCAGGCGCAGATCGGCCACCATCAGGAACAGCGCGACAGCGCTGAACACCACCAGTTTGGACAGCGCCGACGGTCCCTGCTTGAAGAAGGGCGGCGGCGTGCGGTCCAGGGTGCCCAGTGGCATGTCGGTGGCGGGCTCGGATGGGCAAGGGCGCCGGAAACCGGCGCGCGCTTATTCGCTGGTGAAGATGGTGCCCAGGCGCTCCATGCGCTCCAGGGCCATGCCGCAACCGCGCACCACGCAGGTCAGCGGCTCCTCGGCCACCAGCACCGGCAGGCCGGTTTCCTCGGCCAGCAGGCGGTCCAGGTCGCGCAGCAGCGCGCCGCCGCCGGTGAGCATCATGCCGCGCTCGGCGATGTCCGCGCCCAGTTCGGGCGGCGTGTGCTCCAGCGCCATCTTGACCGCCGAGACAATGTTGTTCAGCGGATCGGTCAGGGCTTCAAGAATCTCGTTGGAGCTGATGGTGAAGCTGCGCGGCACGCCTTCGGACAGGTTGCGACCCTTGACTTCCATCTCCTTGACCTCGGAGCCCGGGAAGGCCGAGCCGATTTCCTTCTTGATGGCTTCGGCCGTGGGTTCGCCGATCAGCATGCCGTAGTTGCCATGCCGTAGTTGCGGCGGATGTAGGCAATGATGGCGTCGTCGAAGCGGTCACCGCCCACGCGCACGCTGCCCTTGTAGACCATGCCGCCCAGCGAGATGACGCCGACCTCGGTGGTGCCGCCGCCGATGTCCACCACCATCGAGCCCGAAGCGTCCGACACCGGCAGGCCGGCGCCGATGGCCGCGGCCATGGGTTCCTCGATCAGGTAGACCTCGGAGGCACCGGCGCCCAGGGCCGATTCGCGGATGGCACGGCGCTCGACCTGGGTGGAGCCGCAGGGCACGCAGATGATGATGCGGGGGCTCGGCTTGAACATCGAGCGCGGGTGCACCATCTTGATGAACTGCTTGAGCATCTGCTCGGTGACGGTGAAGTCGGCGATCACGCCGTCCTTCATGGGGCGGATGGC
>JALOSN010000327.1 GCA_025458415.1 Hydrogenophaga sp. | reverse complement strand
GAAAAGGGCTGGAAGGGCCTCTCCGCCCCGGCCGTGCACGGCAAGGTCGGCCTGCGCGCCTCCATCACGGGCGAGATCGTCATGGACGAGGTCTTTGTGCCGGAAGAAAACGCCTTCCCCGAGGTGCGCGGCCTCAAGGGCCCCTTCACCTGCCTGAACAGCGCGCGCTACGGCATCGCCTGGGGTGCGCTGGGCGCGGCAGAAGACTGCTACTTCCGCGCTCGCCAGTACGTGCTCGACCGCCAGCAGTTCGGCCGCCCGCTGGCCGCCAACCAGCTGATCCAGAAGAAGCTGGCCGACATGCTGACCGAAATCAGCCTCGGCCTGCAGGGCTGCCTGCGCCTGGGCCGCATGAAGGACGAAGGCACGGCTGCCGTCGAGATCACCAGCATCCTCAAGCGCAACAGCTGCGGCAAGGCGCTGGACATCGCCCGCATGGCCCGTGCGGCAAGGCGCTGGACATCGCCCGCATGGCCCGTGACATGATGGGCGGCAACGGCATCAGCGACGAGTACGGCGTGGCCCGCCACCTGGTGAACCTGGAGGTGGTGAACACCTACGAGGGCACGCACGATGTGCATGCGCTGATCTTGGGCCGGGCGATCACCGGGATGGCGGCGTTTGCGAATTGAGCGATTCTCGGCTCTCCAACAGAAAAGGGCTGCCGATGGCAGCTCTTTTTTTGTCGGCATGCATCGGCACGATTTTTGCCAGGCGCATCCGGTGATGCCTCTGAATTCTGTTAATTTCGGGCGATGTCCCTGTCCCTGGATTTCCTCAGCCTGCCCCTGTTTGTGGCCGCGGCACTGGTCTTCATCAGTGTGCTGGCCGGCGTTTTTTCGACCCGTGTCGGTTTCTCCTTCCTGCTGATCTTTCTCACGGTCGGGGTTCTCGCGGGCGAGGGCGGTCCTGGTGGTCTGGTGTTCAACGACTTCACCGTCAGTTTCTGGGTCGGCAACGTGGCGCTGGCCGTGATCCTGCTGGATGGCGGCCTGCGCACCGACCTGGCCACGTTCCGCACCGGTCTGAAGGCGTCGATGCTGCTGGCGACCGTGGGTGTCGCGATCTGTGCCGCCATCACCGGACTGGCGGCACGCTGGCTGCTGGACCTGAGCTGGCCGATGGCCTTCCTGCTCGGGGCCATCGTCGGTTCCACCGACGCCGCCGCGGTGTTTGCCCTGCTCAAGACGTCTGGCGTCAAGCTCAACGAGCGGGTGGCGGCCACGCTGGAGATCGAATCGGGCATGAACGACCCGATGGCCGTCTACCTCACGCTGGCCCTGATCGGGGTCACCCTGTTCATGCAGGCCAACCCCGGAGCCGGGACCGGTGTGGACCTGCTGGATGTGGCGCGCAGCCTGCTGCAGCAGTTTGGCTGGGGGACGGCGCTGGGCCTGGGCTGCGGCTTCGCACTGGCCGAACTGCTGCGCCGGCTGGCCGGCAGCCACGACGTGGGTGGTGGCATCCGCGCCTTGCTGATCGTCTCGGGTGGGCTGGCTGTCTTCGCCGGTACCACCTGGCTGGGGGGTTCGGGCTTTCTGGCCGTCTACGTGATGGGGGTGGTGGCCGGCAACCGGGCCAAGCGGGTGGTCCGTTCTTCGCTGTCCGCCATGGACGGCTACGCCTGGCTGGCCCAGGCCGGCATGTTCCTGCTGCTGGGTTTGCTGGTCACCCCCGCCGAGCTCCTGCGAACCCTCTGGCCTGCCCTGGGCGTTTCGCTGGTGCTGATGCTGGTGGCGCGTCCGGTGTCGGTCTGGCTGTGCCTGGCGCCGCTTCACTTCCCGGGCCGCGAGATTGGCTACATCTCCTGGGTGGGCCTGCGCGGCGCCGTTCCGATCGTGCTGGCCGTCTTTCCGCTGATGGCGGGTGTCGAGGGCGCCAAGACCTTCTTCAACGTGGCCTTTGTGGTGGTGCTGTCCTCGCTGCTGCTGCAGGGCTCGACCATTGCCTGGAGCGCACGCCGGCTGGGCGTGGTGCTGCCGGACATGGACGACGAAGCCGAGGCCCGGCGCGTGTTCGGTGACTTCGAACTGGATGCCGCCACGCCGATGGAGGGCCTGTGCACCTTCTACGGGCTGCCCATTCCCCCCGGCAGCCACCAAAGCCTGGGCGACTGGATGCGAGAAACATTGGGCAGGCCGCCCGTCATCGGCGACAGTGTTCCGCTCGGCCACGCGGAAATGAGCGTCCGCCGCCTCGATAGCCAGGGCCACATCGCGCGTGTCGGCATGCGCATCGACTGAGCGCATCGAAGTCAGCCGCCCCAGGTCAGCCCCTCGACCCGCCATGGACGTCACCGGAAGGGATTCGGGTGCGTCGGTTACATTAATAACCAACCGGTCAGTAAAATAGCTCCATGTCTGCGTCCCCACAACCGCCCCCTCCTCGCCGCGCCCGCCGAAAGGAAGCCCGGCCTGGCGAGCTGCTGGAAGCGGCGCTCGACCTGTTCGTCGACAAGGGCTTTGCCGCCACCCGGGTGGAAGAGGTTGCCGCACGCGCTGGCGTGTCCAAGGGCACCCTGTTCCTGTATTTCCCCAGCAAGGAAGAGCTCTTCAAGGCCGTGGTGCGGGAAACGATCGCCGGGCGATTCACCGAGTGGAACGAGGAGATCGAGAGTTTCGAAGGCGATACCGCCGCCCTGGTGCGTGATCTCATGCACTCCTGGTGGGAACGTGTGGGGCAGACACAGGCGGCCGGCATCACCAAGCTGGTGATGAGCGAAGCGAGTCAGTTTCCGGAGATCGCCAGCTTCTACCAACACGAAGTGATCACCCCGGGACACCAGCTGATCCGCCGCGTCCTGCAGCGTGGAATTGACCGCGGCGAGTTCCGCCCCATGGACCTGGACCACGCCGTCTACAGCCTGATCGCGCCGATGATTTTTCTCATCATGTGGAAGCACTCGCTGGCGCCATGCTGCCCCAGGGACGAGTCCATCGACCCGCTTCGCTTCATTGACAGCCAGGCCTCGCTGCTGCTGGAAGGCATGCAGTGCCGCCGGGCAGCCTGACACCCTCTCAACCTGTTCATCATGAGCACCCATCGCTCCCACTGGAAACTCTGGCTTCTTCTGGTTCTTCTGGTCCTGGGCATCGGCTGGGGCGTCTGGAAAGCCCTGGAGCGCCGGGCCGCCCAACAGCAAGCGGCCACTGAGGCCGCCGCCGCCCTGCAGCAGGCGCCTGTCTTTGCCCTGGATGCCTCGGATCTGGCCACCGCTGAGAAGCTGACGATCACCACCACGGCGCCGGTTTCCGGGGCCGTCCGGGCGCTGCAGACGGCGGCCATCAAGGCCCGCGTGGCCGGCGAGGTGCAAGGTTTGCGCAAACGCGAAGGCCACGCCGTCCGGGCGGGCGAAGAGGTGGCCCGGATCGACCCCACCGAGGCGCGTGCCCGGGTGCGGCAGAACGAGCAGCAGGCCGCTTCGGCCCTGGCCCAGGTGCAGATCGCCCGCCGTGCGTTCGACAACAACCAGGCGCTGGTCCGACAGGGATTCATCTCCCCCACCGC
>JALOSN010000326.1 GCA_025458415.1 Hydrogenophaga sp. | reverse complement strand
CAGATCACGGCGGCGCTCACCGCGCTCGGCCAGCCCTGTCCGGAGCTGGACCTGGTCTATCTGCTGCAAGAGGAGTCCAAGGCATGACCCAAGCCCTGACGGTGGCCGTCAACGACCGCATCGCCCGCATCACGCTCACCCGTCCCGAGGTGCGCAACGCCTTCAACGACGAGGTGATCCAGCAGCTCAAGACGGCCTTCGAGTCGGTCGGTGCGATGGACGAGGTGCGCGCCGTGGTGCTGGCTGCCGAAGGTCCGGCCTTCTGCGCCGGAGCCGACCTGAACTGGATGCGCCGCATGGCCGACTACACGCGCGAGGAAAACCTGGCCGACGCCGGCCAGCTGGCGGCCATGCTCCAGGCGATCTACGAATGCCCCAAGCCGACGATTGCCGCCGTGCAGGGCGACGTGTTCGCGGGCGGTATGGGCCTGGTGGCCGCCTGCGACATCGCCGTCAGCGTGGACACCGCCACCTACTGCCTGAGCGAGGTGAAGCTGGGCCTGATCCCGGCCACCATCAGCCCGTACGTGATCCGCGCCATGGGCGCGCGCGCTGCGCACCGCTACTTCCTGACCGCCGAGCGCTTCGCGGCCCAGGAGGCACACCGCATCGGCTTCGTGCACGAACTGGTGGGTGCGGGCGCGCTGGAAGGGCGGGTGGCCGAACTGGCGCAGGCACTGGCCAGCGCCAGCCCCCATGCGGTGAAGGCCTGCAAGCGGCTGGTGCAGGAGGTGGCGGACCGGGCGATCGATGCTGCCCTGGTGGCGGCCACGGTCGAGGGCATCGCCGACATCCGCGCCAGCGAGGAAGGCCGCGAAGGTGTGGCGTCCTTTCTGCAGAAGCGAAAGCCGTCCTGGCTCGCCTGATCCGTTGACAGCACCGTGGACCAGACCCTGCAAGCACTCGACATGCCCAGCCTGCTGGCGCTGGCCGCGGCCTTGGGTTGGGCCAGCGGGTTTCGCCTGTATGCCGTGGTTTTCCTGGTGGGTGCCATGGGTGCGGCTGGGTGGATCGATCTGCCGGCCGGTCTCCAGGTGCTGCAGCACCCCATGGTGCTGGCTGCCAGCGGAGCGCTGCTGTTCGTCGAGTTCTTCGCCGACAAGATTCCGGGGCTGGACTCGCTGTGGGACCTGGTCAACAGCGTGATCCGGGTGCCGGCCGGTGCCGCGCTGGCGGCCGGGGTTTTCGGCGCCGACAGCACGACCATGGCCCTGGTGGCCGCCCTGATGGGCGGCACCCTTGCGGCCAGCAGCCAGGCCGCCAAGACGACCACGCGAGCGGCCATCAACACCTCGCCCGAACCACTGTCCAACGTGGCCGCCAGCCTGTTCGAGGACGGCCTGGTCATCGGCGCCGTCTGGCTGGCCACCCAGCAGCCGGTGGTGTTCGGCGTCCTGCTGGCCATCACCGTGGTGCTCATGTGGATCGTCACATGGGTGTTGTTCAAATTTCTGCGTGCCGCATGGCGCCGGCTGCGCAGCTTGTTCTCTTCCGCCCCCGCATAGGACCTCTCCATGTTCAACAAGATCCTCATTGCCAACCGCGGCGAAATCGCCTGTCGTGTGGCCGCCACTGCCCGTCGCATGGGCGTGCGCACCGTGGCCGTGTACTCCGACGCCGATGCCCAAGCCAAGCATGTCGCTGCCTGCGACGAGGCGGTGCACATCGGCGGCAGCGCCCCGCGCGAAAGCTACCTGCAGTGGGAGCGCATCATTGCTGCCGCCAGGGCCACAGGCGCCCAGGCCATTCACCCGGGGTACGGCTTTCTGAGCGAGAACGAGGCGTTCGCCAATGCCTGTTCGGCCAACGGGCTGGTGTTCATTGGTCCGTCTGCGGCCAGCATCCAGGCCATGGGACTGAAGGCCGAGTCCAAGCGGTTGATGGAGCAGGCCGGTGTGCCGCTGGTGCCGGGCTACCACGGCGAAGACCAGGATCCGGCGATGCTCCGGCATGAGGCCGACCGCATCGGCTACCCGGTGCTCATCAAGGCCAGCGCGGGCGGTGGCGGCAAGGGCATGCGCGCGGTGGACAAGGCCGAGGACTTTGCGGACGCACTGGCCAGTTGCCAGCGCGAAGCGCGCAACAGCTTCGGCAGCGATGCGGTGCTGATCGAAAAGTACGTCCAGCGCCCGCGCCACATCGAGATCCAGGTCTTCGGTGACACCCACGGCAATTGCGTCTATCTGTTCGAGCGCGACTGCTCGGTGCAGCGCCGCCACCAGAAGGTGCTGGAAGAAGCGCCTGCCCCCGGCATGACACCCGAGGGCACGGTGGAGTTCATCGTCGAGCAGCCGGGCGGCTACGACCACCCGGAGCAGATGCGCTTCTATTTCATGGAGATGAACACCCGGCTGCAGGTGGAGCACCCGGTGACCGAGGCCATCACGGGCCTGGATCTGGTGGAGTGGCAGCTGCGCGTGGCCAGCGGCGAAGCGCTGCCCCTGAAGCAGGACGAACTGAAGCTCCATGGGCATGCGATCGAAGCCCGGATTTGCGCCGAGAACCCGGACAAGCAGTTCCTGCCCGCCACCGGACAGCTGGCGGTGTACCGCAAGCCAGCCCACGCCAGCTTCGTACGGAGCGCGGTGCGCTTCGATGACGGCGTGCGCGAGGGCGACGCCATCAGTCCTTTCTACGATTCCATGGTCGCCAAGTTGATCGTGCACGGCGCCACCCGCACCGAAGCCTTGGCCCGCCTGGATGCGGCGCTGGCACAGACCCACATCGTCGGTCTGTCCACCAACGTGCAGTTCCTGCGCCATGTGGCGCGCAGCCCGGCGTTTGCCTCGGCGCGCCTGGACACCGCGCTGATTCCCCGCGAGGCTGAGGTGCTGTTCAACCAGGACAAGGTGGGACGGTCGCTGGCCGTGGCGGCGGCCGTGGCCCAGACCCTGGTGCACGAGAAGGCGGGCGAGGGTGCCGACCCGTTCTCCCGCACCGACGGCTGGCGCCCCTTTGGCCTGACGACACGGCGATTCGACTTCGAGTACCAGGGCGAGGCGCTGACAGCGCAACTGACCTACCTGCATGACGGTGGGCTTCGCCTCATGGTGGGCGAGGTGTCGGACACACTGTCGTTCACTGTCCTGCCGGCCGAGAGCGGCACGCGCGTCGATCTGCAGTTCAATGGCCAGCGCCAGACGGTGCAGTCCTGGCAGTTCGGCGAGGCCGTGCACCTGTTCTGCGACCTGGGTGCCACGGTGATCACCGAGCTGGACGCCCTGGCTCACGCCGGCGAAACCGCGGCCGAAGGCGGCCGTCTGACCGCACCCATGCCCGGCAAGGTGGTGAGCTTCGCGGTCAAGGCAGGCGACGCGGTGAAAAAGGGGCAGCCGCTGGCGGTGATGGAAGCCATGAAGATGGAGCACACCATCGCCGCGCCAGCCGACGGCACCGTGGCTGAATTGTTGTTCGCGCCAGGCGACCAGGTGGCTGAGGGCGCCGAGTTGCTCAAGCTCGCCACCGCGTGACAGCGAGCTGGGTGCAGGCTGTGTAAGCTCGCGGGATGAACATCACCTTCTGCTGCACCGGTACCAAGGCCGAACCCTGGCTGGAGGGGCTGCGCACCGCCCTGCCGGATGCCCACGTGGACGTCTGGCAACCCGGCGCGCCGCAGGCCGATCACGCCGTGGTCTGGGCGCCCCCGCAACAGTTCCTGGACGAACAGGCGGGCCTGAAGGCCTTGTTCAACATCGGCGCCGGCGTCGACGCCCTCCTGAGGCTGAAGCTGCCGGCGGGTGTGCAGGTGGTCCGGCTCGACGATGCCGGCATGTCGGTTCAGATGGCCGAGTACGTCTGTCATGCGGTGATCCGGCACTTCCGTGAGTTCGACGGCTACGAAGCCGATGTGAAGGCGGGCATATGGTCCTACCGCAAGCCGCGCGACCGGCGGGATTTTCCGGTCGGTGTGATGGGACTGGGGGTGCTGGGCGAACGTGTGGCCAGGGCTCTGCGGGTGTTCGAGTTTCCGGTGCACGGCTGGAGTCGCACACCCAAGGCCATCGAAGGCGTCTCCACCCACAGCGGCGAGGTCGGCTTCGACACCTTTCTCTCCAGCAGCCGCGTGCTGGTGAACCTGCTGCCTCTGACCGCCGACACCCGGGACATCCTCAACCGCCAGACCCTGGGTCGCCTGCAGCCCGGCGGCTATCTCGTCAACGTGGCGCGCGGCGCGCACCTGGTGGATGACGACCTGCTGATGCTCCTGGACAGCGGCCATATGGCCGGCGCCACGCTGGACGTGTTCCGTAGCGAGCCCCTGCCTGCGGCGCATCGGTTCTGGAACCACCCGAAGATCACCGTCACCCCGCACACGTCGGCGCGCACCCTGCGCGACGAGAGCATCGCCCAGATCGTGGGCAAGATCCGGGCGCTCGAGGCCGGCCTGCCCATTGCCGGCGTGGTCGATCCGGTGCGTGGCTATTGAAGAAGAGACACCGCATGAACATCCCCTCCCGAGTCCGCCTCATCGACGTCGGCCCGCGCGACGGACTGCAGAACGAAAAGCAGCCGGTGCCGGCCGCTGTCAAGATCGAACTGGTGCATCGCCTGCAGGCAGCCGGCCTGAAGGAGATCGAGGTCACCAGCTACGTCAGCCCCAAGTGGGTGCCGCAGATGGCCGACAACCACGAGGTGATGCAGGGCATCACGCGCATGCCGGGTGTACGCTATTCGGTGCTCACCCCCAATCTCAAGGGCTACGAGGCGGCGCTGCTCGACCAGCCCGACGAGATCGTGGTCTTCGGAGCCGCCAGCGAGGCATTCAGCCAGAAGAACATCAACTGCTCCATCGCCGAGAGCATCGAGCGTTTTGCCCCTGTGGTGGTGGCGGCCAAGGCGGCGGGCATTTCGGTGCGCGGCGCCATGAGCTGCACCGTGGGTTGTCCGTATGAAGGCGACATTCCGCCCTCGCGCGTGGACTACCTGGCCGGGCTGATGAAGGCCATTGGCGTCGAGCATGTGGGCGTGGCCGACACCATCGGGGTGGGCACGCCGCGCAAGGTGCAGGCGGCCATCGAGGCGACCCTGAAGCATTACGACGTGGACCACATCAGCGGTCATTTCCACGACACCTACGGTCAGGCCGTGGCCAACACCCTGGCGGCGCTGGAACTGGGCGTGTGGCACCACGACACCTCGGTTGCGGGCCTGGGTGGCTGCCCCTACGCCAAGGGCGCCACCGGCAACGTGGCCACCGAGGACGTGGTTTTCCTGCTGCACGGCATGGACATCGAGACCGGTATCGACCTCGACGCGCTGGTGGATGCCGGCCAGTTCATCAGCCAGCAGCTGGGCCGGCCCAGCAACTCGCGCGTGGCGCGTGCGCT
>JALOSN010000325.1 GCA_025458415.1 Hydrogenophaga sp. | reverse complement strand
GATGATGTCTTCGGGCGGAAAACCCACCTCGTCGACCAGGATGCGGTAGGCCCGCTCGCAGATCTCGATCTTGCGCGCGTAGGTGTCGGCCTGGCCCTGTTCGTCGAAGGCCATCACCACCGTGGCGGCGCCGTAGCGCTTGATCAGCCTCGCCTGGCGCTTGAACTCCTCGACGCCTTCCTTCATGGAAATCGAGTTGACGACGCCCTTGCCCTGGATGCACTGCAGGCCGGCCTCGATCACGCTCCATTTGGACGAGTCGATCATGATCGGCACGCGCGCGATGTCGGGTTCGCCGGCGATCAGGTTCAGGAAGCGCACCATGGCGGCCTGGCTGTCCAGCATGGCCTCGTCCATGTTGATGTCGATGATCTGCGCGCCGTTTTCCACCTGCTGGCGGGCCACGGCCAGCGCGTCTTCATATCGGCCCTCCAGGATCATGCGGGCGAAGGCCTTGGAGCCGGTCACGTTGGTGCGTTCGCCCACGTTGACAAACAGGCTGTCGCGACCGATGTACAGGGGCTCCAGCCCGGACAGCAGCATGGGCGGGACGGAAACGGGGGACATGGGGGCAGACATGGGGCTCACCAGGGTAGGGGGTCGAAAACTGGTGAGCGCCGTTGGAACCGGCGGGGCCGGCGGGGCGTTCGGGACGCCCGTAACCTCAAGCCTGACGACCGCCGGACCGACGGCGCTGCAGCGCTCCTTGAGAGATCGCGATTTTAGCCGGGTGACGTCCGGTCAGCCCACTGCAGGGGACAGCGCCTGGGCCAGCGCCAGGTCCCACTGGTGCGGCACTGCATGGCGACACGCCCGCGCGCCCAGCGCACGCTGCAGCTGGGGCGACGGTGCCGGCAGCAGGGCCTGCACCCGAAGCCCCCGGGCGCGCAGCTCACGCAGCGCCTGCAGCAGGTCGGCGCCCAGGTAAGCGCTGTCGTGCACGTCGATGTCGTGCAACTCGCCATCGGTGAGCAACAGCACCGTGCAGGTCTCCAGGCCGTGCCGTCGCATGCCCTGGGTACACAGGCGGACAGCGTGCCGCAGCACGGCACCCAGCCGGGTGGAGCCCCCGCTTTCCAGACGGCCCCAGGCCACGGTCTCGCAGCGCTCGCCCCAGTCCTTCAGGCGCTGCAGCCGCACCCGGTGTCGGCCATCGCTGCCAAAGGCCCAGACCGCGCTGTGCTGCCCCATGCCTTGCAGCGCCCAGGCGGCCTGCTGCAGCTGGTGCTGCCAGGTGGTCAGCTCGGCCGCGGTGGACACCGATGCGTCCACCAGCAACAGGACACCGAGCGAACGTGGCCGGGGCGCCGGCTGGCACCAGACCCTTGTGTCGGGTGGGTGCCCGGTGCGGCGTGCCAGCGCATACTCGACCAGGGCCGCCGGGTGCAGTTCCTCGCCCCCGTGGTCGCGACCCCCACCGCGCCCCAGCGCCGGTCGCCAGCGACGACGCTGGCGCAGCAAGGGCCAGTGTCCGGTATCGTCGTGCCGCGATGGCGCCGCATCGGCCGGCCCATGGTGTTCGTACACCGTGACCCAGTCGGGACGGTAGCGGCCGATGCGGTGGTCCCACTCCGGGTAGCGCGCCACGGGTTCGCCCAGCTCCCACTCTGCCGGTGACCGCGGCGGCGGCGGTGCAGGGACATCCGGAGGGCTCTGCAGGTGGTCGGGAAGGGTCAGGGCCTCGCGGTCGTCATCGGAGGGCAGCCACAGGTGGAGGTTGTCGTCACGGTAACGCGCGTGCACCCGGTAGCCGCGCGGGTTGAAGGGCAGGCGCATCTGTCCGATGTCGTGCCCCAGGCGCGAGGCGGCCTCGCGCACCGCCTGCGGACTGCGCAGCGCCAGGGTACGGCCGTCGCGCTCGAAGAACACCTGCCGCACGCGGGCGATCCACGGGTGCGGGTCCTGCCGGTCCGGATCCAGCAAGCAGGCCGACAGTCGCGCCAGCAGGTCCTCGAAGCCCTGGCCCTGCCGGGCCTGTTCGCCTTCGTGGTAGGGCCGCCACCAGGCGCGCAGGCCCGGCCACTCGGCGCAGGCCAGCCATTCCACCCGCGCGTCCTCCAGCACACCCAGCAGCGCCTGCTGAACGGGCTTGAGTCCGCGCCGAGGCTGCGGCGGGCCGCCAAAGCGCCGGTGCGCCGCCGCATGTGCCACCGTGGCCGGCCAGTCGGTGCCCGCGTCGGGTGGCAGGTGGAGCACGGCGGGCGTGCCGTCCACGGACGGGCGGATCACGGGTCGTGCATTGGCCGCGTCCGGCAGCGGCTGCAAGGTCCAGTCGCCCGGCCAGAGCAGGCGCAGCAGCCAGCGGGCAGCCGGCGGCGGGGCCCGGTCGGCGTCCGGTGTCACGCAAGCGCCTCAGAACGCGGCGGTGACCAGCGCGCGCAGCGCGCTCGCCAGCGCCGGGTCATCGCTCAGCGGTTCGGCGACCGCCTGCAGCGCCGCCGCCTGGGGCGAGCGCCCGGTCCGCACCAGCTGTGCGGCGTGCACCAGCATGCGCGTGGAGGCACCCTCGTCCAGGCCCTGGTCCACCAGTGAACGTGTGCGTTGCGCCAGCGTCACCAGCCGCTGCGCCAGCGCGGGGTCGATGCCGCCTTCGTGCGCCACGATGGCCGCCTCCTGCTCGGGCGCGGGGTAGTCAAACGGCAGGGCCACAAAGCGCTGCCGGGTCGAGGGCTTGAGTGGCTTGTGCAGGGCCTGGTAGCCCGGGTTGTAGCTGACCACCAGCTGGAAGTCCGGGTGGGCGTGCAGCAGTTCGCCCCGGCGCTCCAGCGGCAGCGTGCGGCGGCTGTCGGCCAGCGGGTGCAGCAGCACGGTGGTGTCGGACCGGGCCTCGACCAGCTCGTCCAGGTAGCACAGCGCACCGTGCCGCGCGGCCAGGGCCAATGGCCCGTCGAGCCAGCGCGTACCCTCGGCGTCAAGCAGCCAGCGCCCGGCCAGGTCGCTGGCGCCCAGGTCTTCGTGGCAGGCCACCGTCACCAGCGGCAGGCCCAGGCGCCAGGCCATGTGCTCGACAAAGCGCGTCTTGCCGCAACCGGTCGGCCCCTTGAGCAGCACCGGCAGGCGCGA
>JALOSN010000324.1 GCA_025458415.1 Hydrogenophaga sp. | reverse complement strand
CGCGCGTACTGCTCCAGACCGACGAACTCGTAGTTGGGCAGCATGCGCGAAGCGGTGAGCGAGAGCACACCGTTCCACACCATGAAGCCATAGATGAAGGCCAGCCCGAGCACGAAGGCGGGTGCCAGCACCAGCCTGGGCAGCAGCTTGTCAAAGGATTGCATGGGGGTTCAGCCAGCCCTCCATCGACCAGTCGGCGATGGAGGGTGAGGGACGCACCGGCGGTGCTCAGCGGTTGGTGGCGGCCTTGGCGATGTTCTTCATGCCATCGGCCACGGAGATCTTGTCGTTGTTCCAGAACTGGCTGACCGCGTCCTTGATGGCGCCTTCCGCGGCAGGGCTGACGGCCATGCCATGGGCCACGGAGGGCACCAGGCCGCCGCTCTTGGCCGTCTCGACGAAGTCTTTGCTGGAGAGCTTGGCGCATTCGTCGAACTTGTCCATGGGCATGCCCAGGCGCACCGGGATCGAACCCTTGTTCAGGTTGAACACCTCCTGGAACGCCGGGCTCATGATGGCCGCCGCCAGGTCCGCCTGGGCCTTCTGGGCGCCGGCGTCCTTGAGCTTGTACATGGCGAACGAGTCGACGTTGAAGGTGAACGCATTCGACGTACCTGGGGCGGCGGCGCAGAGGAAGTCCTTGCCCGGCACCTTGCCGGCGGCCATGAACTCGCCCTTGGCCCAGTCACCCATGAACTGAAAACCCGCCTTGCCCTGCATGACCATGGCGGTGGCCAGATTCCAGTCGCGGCCGGGCGCGGCCGGGTCGGTGTAGGACTTGATCCTTCGGAAGGCTTCCAGGGATTTGGCCATGGTGTCGCTGGTCAGCGCTTTCTGGTCCAGCTTCACCAGGGCATCCTGGTAGAACTTCGGCCCGCCCACCCCCAGCACCACCGACTCGAAGGTGGTGAAATCCTGCCAGTTCTGGCCGCCGTGCGCCACCGGGATCAGTCCGGCCGCCTTGATCTTCTCGGCGGCGGCAAAGAACTCGTCGAGCGTCCTGGGCATGGCCGCCACACCGGCCTTCTTCAGCACCTCGGGGCTGGCCCACAGCCAGTTCACACGGTGGACGTTGACAGGCGCGGCCACATAACTGCCCTTGTACTTCATGACGCTGGCCACCACGGCCGGCAGGGCCGTGTCCCACCGTTCGGCCTTGGCCACGGCATCCAGGTTGGCCAGCACGCCCTCGGCGGCCCACTCCTGGATCGCCGGCCCCTTGATCTGGGCGGCGGACGGCGGGTTGCCCGAGACCACGCGGCTCTTGAGCACCGTCATGGCGTTGTCACCGCCGCCACCGGCCACGGCGAAGTCCTTCCAGGTGTGCCCCTTGGACTGCATGATCTTGCGCAGCTCGGCCGCCGACTTGGCCTCGCCGCCAGAGGTCCAGTAATGCAGCACTTCGACTTCGCCGGCCACGGCACCGGTCAGGGCCAGGGCCAGCACCGTGCATCTGCTCGTCTCCAGGTGGGCACAGGGCCCCAGTGTTGTGAATGGACCCGGCACACGGTGTCGGGTGTTTTCATTTTTCATTAATTAATTAAAACAGGCATCCGAAGAAACCCTAGGTACCTGTGCTGCGCCACGTGCAGCCGTGACGACGCGGGATGTCAGTCGCCAGCCTCGAGCGCCCGCGACGCGCCCAGCAAAGCGGGCGACTGGCTGGCGGTGATGACCCAGACCGGAATCTCGCTGAGGTAAGGCCGAAAACGACCCTTCGACTCGAACCGCTCACGGAACGCCGACCGGTCGAACACCGTCCCCAGACGCGGCACGATGCCACCGCCCACATACACCCCGCCGCGCGCGCCCAGTGTCAAGGCCAGGTTGCCGGCCACCGAGCCCAGCAGGGCGCAGAACATGTCCAGCGCCTCGACCGCCTGCGGGTGCTGGCGTGCGAGTGCCGCCGCGGTGACGGCCGCCGGGGTCGTCAGACCGTCCACATCGGCCCGATCGGCCTCGCACAGCAGCTGGAAGCTCTCCAGCAGGCCCTGCCCGCTGATCAGGCGCTCGGCCGAAGCATGGCCATGCCATCGGAACAGGCCATCCATCACCAGACGCTCGCGCGCGGTCTGCGCCGGCAGGGTGACGTGCCCCCCCTCTCCTGCCAGCGGAACCCAGCCGCCCTGTCCGTCGGGCAGCAGCCCTGACACACCCAACCCGGTCCCGGCACCCAGCAAGGCCATGGGTGCGCCGGCCAGCGCAGCCGTGCCGCCCACCTGGCGCAAGTCCGCGGGCGACAGCGCGGGGACGGCCAGCGCCAGCGCGGTGAAGTCGTTGAGCAGCCGCCAGCGCCGGAAGCCGAACCGTTGCTGCAACTCGGACTGTGAAAACGACCAATGGTGGTTGGTCATCTGGACATGGTCACCCGTGATCGGGTTGGCAATCGCCACCGCCGCGGTGGCGGGCGCCTGGCGCCCGATCTCGGTCAGGTAACCCTGTATGGCGTCGGCCAGCCCCGGGTAGTCGGCACAGGGCAGCACGGTGACATCGGTGATGGGCTCACCGGGCGCAGCCTGCCAGGCAAAGCGCGCGTTGGTTCCCCCGATGTCTGCCAGCAGACGGGGATCGGAAAGGGGTTGCTTGGCGGTCATGGTCGAACGACAGAGGGTGCCGGCGGCGCCGGGTCACGAGACCCGGCATTATGCCGGAGCTGTAACCAAGTTACATGAACGGCGCCCTTTCGATGAAACCGGGCAAGCGCCCGACCCGATCAGCGGGGCAGGTGCGCACGCGCCCAGCGCACGATATCGGCGGCGCCCATGGCCCCCGGCTGGCGCGCCACCTCGCGCCCGCCGACGAACAGGGCCAGGGTGGGAATGCTGCGGATCTGCAGCCGGGCGGCCAGGTTCTGCGCCTCCTCGGTGTTCACCTTGGCCAGCCGCAGGTCCGGCTCCAGCTGCGCCGCCGCCTGCTCGAAGGCGGGTGCCATCATGCGGCAAGGACCGCACCACGGTGCCCAGAAATCGACCAGCACCGGCAAGTCGGAGCGCGACACATGCTTTTCGAACGACGCCTCGTCCAGCGCCACCGGGTGCCCCTCGAAAAGGGGTCGGTGGCAGCGCCCGCAATCGGTGGCCTTGCCAAGGTCGGCCCGCCCGAGGCGGTTGGTGGTGTGGCAGTGGGGACAGACGACGTGCAGGGATTCGGTGGACATGTGGCGGCTCCGGATCGGGAATGCTCCTCCAGATGGGGCCGTGCTCCGGACCTTCAAGACACCCCAAGGGGTATCTCCACCGGGTCAGATGACCCGGCCGATCAGGCTGGCCACGAAGCTCAGCAGGATGGTGGTGGTCAGGGGAATGAACCACTCGCGCCCGAAGGCCTTGAAGCGGAAATCGCCTGGCAGCTTGCCGAAGCCGAGCTTGTGCAGCAGGGGCGTGAACCAGCTGATCAGCAGCAGGGCCAGAAAGATGATGATCATCCAGCGGATCATGCGAGCCTCACAGACGGTGGGTGCGGTCGCCGCTGGCCATGCCCAGCGGGGTCCAGCCGCTGGCGCTGGCCTGGGGCGCGAAGCACAGCACCTTGAACAGTTCACCCATCTCGTGCTCGTTGACCAGCCTCTGCATCAGCGCATTCTCGCGCGCGCCGGCCTGACTGGCCAGCTCTGGCAGGCCGACATTGAGCAGGAAACGTCCCTGCGAGGTGTAGCCCAGCACCGACAGCCCGGCCTCCTGCGCCGCCAGCGCGATGCCGGTGAAGTTGACGTGCGCCGTGATGTCCTTGAGCCCCAGGTCGGTCAGCGGGTCGTCATCGCGCCGGTGGGCCCGGTGGCAGGTCAGTGTGCCCATGTGGCGCTGCGGGTGGTAGTACTCGGCCTCCGGAAAACCGTAGTCGATGAAAAAGGCGGCACCGCGCTGCCAGCGTTCGGCCAGCGTGCGCACGAAGGCTTCGGCCTGGGGATGGATTTCGGTCAGGTAGTCGTGGGGACCCTCGACCTCCAGCGGTGGCCGCAGACCGGTCGGACGGTCCGCCCACGCCAGGCCCCCATTCAGGTCCAGTGCCACGCCCCGCTCGTGCCACTGCCTGCCCAGGCGCACCAGCAGCTGGACCGGCATGGCGTCCAGCACCTCGTTGCCCAGCAACACGCCGGACAGGCGCTCCGGCAAACGGTCGGCCCAGGCCACACGGGTTGCCTGGGCGTGCAGGGTGGCCCGCTGGCGCTCACGCAGGTCGCCGGACAGATCGACGATGGTGTAACGGCGCAGCGCCACCCCCAGCGCATCCAGCCCCTCGATCACCTGCAGGGCCAGCGCACCGCTGCCAGCACCGAACTCGTCGGTTCCGGTGGCCCGCAGGGCCTGCGCCACCTGGCGCGCCAGCGTGTGGCCGAACAGCGGGGTCAGCTCGGGCGCGGTGACGAAGTCGCTGCCCTGCCCCTGCGGACCGGCTGGCAGGTGGCCGAACTTGGGGCTGGCATTGGCGTAGTAGCCCAGACCGGGCTCGTACAGCGCCAGGGCCATGAAACGGTCGAAGGGCAGCCAGCCGCCCGACGCGCGGATGGCCCCGGCCACCCGGTGCAGCAGGGCGCCCGGTAAAATCGAGGGTTCGCCTACGGCGACGGGGGCAGGCAGCCCCCC
>JALOSN010000323.1 GCA_025458415.1 Hydrogenophaga sp. | reverse complement strand
GATGGTGCAGCAGATGCAGCCGTTGCTCATCTGGATGATGTTTTCCTGCGTGTCGGCGACCAGGATCTCGTTGTCGATGTTCTCTTCGCCGAACTCGTTTTCGACCACGGCGATCTTCTGGCCGTGCGCTTCAGACAGGACACGCTTGAGCAGGGTGGTCTTGCCGGAACCGAGGAAACCGGTGAGGATGGTGGCGGGGATGAGGGACATGGCAGTCAGCGCCCACTGACGGGCTTCGGATTCGACCCGGGGAGTGTAGTCGAGGCGCGTGGCCGGCGCAGAAACAAGGAAGCCGGGCGCGGGCCCGGCTTTTCTGTGGCCGCCGTGACCTTCAGGGGCGCAGGTAGACGAATCCTTCCTTGGCCTGAAGTCGGGCCACCTCCGCCACCCCCGAAGGCACGACCTTGGCCTCCATCGCCACCTTGCCGGCATCGATCTTGCGCGCCACCAGGGTGTTGTTGCAGACCCGGAACTCGACGCCCTTGCTGGCCAGGTCCGAGATGCCACCGGCAAAAGGCTGCTCCATCTGGTTGGTGGCGCCTTCGAGCAGGAAATCGATACCCAGGCCATGTGTGACGACCACGATCTTGGCGGTCGGGTCCGCCGCCAGGTGGTTGCGGATGTTGTTGATGGCGCGGGAGGCTTGCGGAATGCCTTCGCTCATGTGGTAGACCACCTTGATGGCCTCGGATGCCTGGGCCGGCAGGGACAGCGCCACCATGGCAGCCAGGAAAAGGGCCTTGAAGGACAACAGGATCTTGAACATGGGAAACCCTTTCCGGATGAAGTGGTGAATGCTTATTTTTGGATTCTGCACCTGACTTTCGCTGCCGCCACAGGGAATACCCTTGGCGGTACCGCTGTCAGTCGGCGTCCGGTCGATCGGCAGGCGCAGGATCGGCCGCGGGTCCCGGGCTCCCCTTGGCCTGTGCACGTGGATGGGCCGCATCGTACACCCGCGCCAGATGCTGGAAGTCCAGCCGGGTGTAAACCTGCGTCGTGCTGATGCTGGCATGACCGAGCAGTTCCTGCACCGCCCGCAGGTCGCCACTGGACTGCAGCAGGTGGCTGGCATAGGAGTGCCTGAGCATGTGGGGATGCACCGGCGCGGCCAGACCCGCCAGACCCGATCGCCGGCGCAAGCGCAGCCGGATGTGCTGCGGCGTCAGCCGCTGACCACGGGCTCCGATGAACAGGGCCGGATCGGTCCGCTGCCAGGCGGACCGCAAGGCCAGCCAGTCCTGCAAAGCCCGCAGGGCTGCCGCGCCGACGGGAACACTGCGGCGCTTGGAGCCTTTGCCCAGCACATGGGCTTCAGCCGCGTCCAGGTCGATCCAGCCGCGTGCCTGCGGCCCGGGGACCGCGTCCAGCCCGACCAGTTCGCCGATGCGAAGACCGCAGCCGTACAGCAACTCGGTGATGCACCGGTCGCGCGCCTCGAGCGCCGGGTCATCATCCCCGAGTGCGTGGCCCGCCAGCCGAACGGCATCGTCCACCCCCAGCGCCTTGGGCAGCGGTTTGCCGGCCTTGGGGGCCCGGACCCCTTGAACGGGGTTGTGATCGAGATGCCCGTGGCGGGCCAGCCAGGTGTAGAACCCACGCCAGGCCGAGAGGATCAGGGCAATGCCCCGGGGGTTGCGACCGGCCGCGTGCATGCGGGCCACCCACTGGCGCACATGGGCCGACTGCACCCGCCGGACGTCCACCCCCGCGTCCTGCACGTGCTGGCCCAGGCGCTGCAGCGCATCGGCATACAGGCTCACCGTGCGCTCAGCCAGACGCCGCTGCACGCACACGTGCTCCAGGTAGGCCGCCACCAGCGCGGCGTCGCCTGCGGCGGCCGGACCGGGAGCGCGCGGGTTCATGCCCGGTCAGCCGGTGGCCAGGGGGCGCAGCCGCGCCAGGGCCGCACTGGCGGTCTCGCCGATGCGGGTCAGGAAATCGGTGCCCATATCGGGTGTGAAGCGCTGCGGATCCCCCGAAGCCAGCACCAGCAGACCAAAGGCCTCGGGTGCGGCACCGACGCGCAGGGGAATCAGGGCCAGAGAAGCGGCCGCAGACGGGTCCACCAGCCACTGGGTGGCCTCCAGGCCGGGATTGATGCCACAGTAGGGCTGGGCCAGCGATGAGGCAAACGTGATGGCGTCGTCGGACACCCCCTGCGCAAAGGCTTCGCCGGCCAGCTCGGGCATCACACCCCAGACCTTGATGGCGACCTGGGGCACCAGAAAATGGCTGACCAGCTCACGTGCGATCACCTCGGGCAGGTCGCGCGACTCGCGGGTCAGCAACAACTCGCGGGTCCAGCGCTGCAGGCGGTCGGCGATCGCGGTGTTCTCCTGTCCATGTCGGATCATGTCGGCCGCCTTGAGCTCCAGGCCGCGGATCTTCTCGCGCAGCATCTCGGCCTGGCGCTCCTGCAGGCTGACCGCGCGCTGCCCGTGGGGACTGGTCAGCTGGACCGCCGCCAGCAGTCCGGCATGGCGCTCGAAAAAATCGGGCGTGTTGGCCAGGTAGTTGGCGATGTCGTCCTCGGTGATGGGCGGAATGGGGTTGTGGCTCATGCGTGGATCTCGGGTAGGCGTGGGTCAGAGGGCGTCGGGCAGTTCGATCTCGCCCTCGAAGACGGTGGTGGCAGGCCCGGTCATGAAGACTGGCGCGTCGTGGGCCGGCGAGTCCTGCCAAGCGATCGTCAGCACCCCGCCATGGGTGTGGACATCGACCAGGCCGTCCAGCAGGCCCAGGCGGATGCCCGCCACCACCGCGGCACAGGCACCGGTGCCGCAGGCCAGGGTTTCGCCGGCGCCCCGCTCGTACACACGCAGGCGCACGGTCTTGCGGTTCAGCACCTGCAGGAAGCCGGCGTTGACCCTCTGCGGAAACGCCGCATGCGACTCGATCAGGGGGCCCCAGGACAGCACCGGTGCGCGGTCGACGTCGTCGACCAGCAGTACCGCATGCGGGTTGCCCATGGAGAGCACCGCCACCGCCGCGGTGCCGTCGGGCAGGGGCAGCGACCAGCGCTCGAAGTCGCCCAGGGGATCGGACCGCAGTCCGGCCGCATGGAA
>JALOSN010000322.1 GCA_025458415.1 Hydrogenophaga sp. | reverse complement strand
ACAGCTCAACGGCTATGTCGCCTACCAGCCGTCCGATGCCGGACACGCCGGGCATGTGTTCGCCCGCCTGTCCCGGCTGGACCTCCCCCCGACCGCCGCATCCGAGGTCGAGCAGCTGCTGGAACAACCGGCCACCGTGCCGGCGCTGGACATCCAGGTCGAGGACTTCATCCTCCGGGGTCGACCGCTCGGGCGCGTCGAGGTGCAGGCCAGCAACCAGGGCTCGACGGCCCAGCGCGAGTGGCGACTGGAGCGTCTGCGAGTGGCGGTGCCCGAAGCCCAGTTGCAGGCCAGTGGCACCTGGTCCCGGCCATCCGGTCCGCGCCTGGAGGCGCCCCGGCGCACCGCGCTGAACTTCCGGCTCGACATCGAAGACTCCGGTCGCCTGCTGGCCCGCTTCGGGCAACCCGGCGCGGTGCGCGGAGGCCAGGGCCGCATCGGCGGTCGCATCGGCTGGGCCGGCTCGCCGCTGGCACTCGACTACCCCAGCCTGGAAGGCCAGATCTACGCCGACATCGCCAGTGGCCAGTTCCTCAAGGTCGAACCCGGCGCGGCCAAGCTGCTGGGCGTGCTCAGCCTGCAGGCCCTGCCCAGGCGCCTCACGCTGGACTTCCGTGATGTGTTCACCGAAGGCTTTGCTTTCGACTTCGTGCGTGGCGATGCCCGTATCGAGGACGGCGTGATGAACACCAACAACCTGCAGATGCGCGGCGTGAACGCGGCGGTCCTGATCGAGGGCAAGGCCGACATCGCCCGGGAGACCCAGGACCTCAAGGTCGTGGTGGTGCCCGAGATCAACGCCGGCACCGCCGCGCTGATCGCCACCGCCATCAACCCGGTGGTCGGCATCGGCACCTTTGTGGCCCAGTTCCTGCTGAGCCAGCCGCTGCAGGCGGCCAACACCCAGGAGTTCCGCATCAGTGGCACCTGGGCCGATCCCCAGGTCGACAAGGTGCAGCGCAGCCCGCCGCCCCCCGGCCCGGCGGGCGAGAGCGGGACGCCCGCGCCCGCGCCGGCGGCGGTGGAGTAAATTCGGTCCGCACCGCCGCTTCCAGCGCCCCCGCCCACAAGGAACCGCCATGAAAGTCGCTGCCATCCAGATGGTCTCCGGCGTCAGCCTCGACGCCAACCTCAGCGAGGCCCTGCGCCTGCTGCGCCAGGCCGCCGCCTGTGGTGCCGAACTGGCGGTGCTGCCCGAGTATTTCTGCTTCATGGGCCACCGCGACGAAGACAAGCTGGTGCTGGCCGAGACACCGGGCCTGGGCACCGTGCAGGACTTTCTGTCCGATGCCGCGCGCGACCTCAGGCTGTGGGTGGTCGGCGGCACCCTGCCCATGGCCACCGACGACCCGCAGCACGCGGCCAACGCCTCCCTCACCTACAACCCCAAGGGCAAACTGGTCAGCCGCTACGACAAGATCCACCTGTTCCGCTACGACAACGGCCGCGAGCGTTACGACGAGGCGGCCGTGCTGCGGGCCGGTGACACGCCCACCGCCTTCGACTGCACCGGCGCCGATGGCCAGGTCTGGCGGGTCGGCCAGAGCGTCTGCTACGACCTGCGCTTTGCCGAGCTTTACCGCCTGCTGGCGGCCGACATCCTGCTGGTGCCCGCTGCCTTCACCTTCACCACCGGGCAGGCCCACTGGGAGGTGCTGCTGCGCGCCCGCGCCATCGAGAACCAGGCCTTCGTGATCGCCAGCGCCCAGGGCGGCACGCACGAGAATGGCCGCCGCACCTGGGGACACAGCATGGTCATCGACCCCTGGGGCGAGGTGCTGGCCCTGCAGTCCGCCGGTCCGGGCGTGGTCATGGCCGACCTCGACTTCAACCGCCTGCGCGCCGTGCGCGAGCAGCTTCCCGCGCTGCAGCACCGCCGACTGTGAGGCCGCCGGTGTGACACAAGCGGCGCGGCCCCCGGAAGAACGCCCGGCACCCGATGCGGGTCGCCGGCTGGGCCTGCGGTCCCGCCGCTGGCTGCTGTGGACCGCCCTGCTGCTGCTGGTCGGCGCGCTGCTCGGTGCCCTCATGTTCCTGGCCGCCGCTTACGAGGAGGGGCGCGACCAGGCGGCGCTCGAACGCGACGCCGAGGCCCTGTCCAGCGACATCCGCAGCGCGCTGTTCCGCAACGTGCAGACCCTGCAGTCCCTGCACAGCGTGGCGCCCACGCCCAATTCATGGCTCGGCAGCTCGGCCGAGGTGCTGCAGCGGCACCGCGAGATGGTGCGCCTGGAATGGCGTGACCCGGTCCTGCGCCTGGTCAGTGCGCGCGACAGCGTGTTCATCGGTGACCTGTTCGGCGCCATGAGCCGGACCCAGTCGATGGTGCAGATGCGCCAGGCCTGCGAGAACGCGCAGCGCCTGTCCGGTCCGGCCTTCTCGCCCAGCTACTTCTGGCCGCTGGGCGACGGCACCGGTCTGGAGCTGATGGACATGTGCCTGCCGGTCACCCGTGCCGGCCAGTCCAACGGGTTCGTGGTCGTGACCTATTCGCTGCCCGGCATTCTGGCCGAACTGACCGACCGCGAGCGCCTGCGTGGCCGCACGCTGGCCTTCTCCGAGCCCGACGGCACCCGCCTGGCCCTGCACGGCAGCATCCTGGACCCGCGGCGCCTGCAACGCGCCAGCAGCCTGCTCGACCTGCCCGGTCACACCCTCATGCTGCGCCTGGAGGGGCCGCGCATCGTCGGCAGCGGATTCTTCGGCCTGTTCCCCAACCTGCTGACGGCCGTCATCGGCGCCCTCTCGCTGGCCCTGCTGGCCGTGCTCACCCTGCTCGGGCGCGACATGCGCAAACGCCAGCATGTCGAACACGAACTGGCCGACGCGCTGGCCTTCCGCCAGGCCATGGAGAACTCGCTCATCACCGGGCTGCGCGCGCGCGACATGCAGGGCCACATCACCTACGTCAACCCCGCCTTCTGCCAGATGGTGGGCTACAAGGCCGAGGACCTGGTGGGCAAGGGTGCCCCCTTCCCCTGGTGGCCGGCCGACCTGGTCGACGAGTACGGCCAGCGCCAGGCGGTGCGCCTGGCCGGGCAGACGCTGCCGCGCGAGGGCTTCGAATCGGTCTA
>JALOSN010000321.1 GCA_025458415.1 Hydrogenophaga sp. | reverse complement strand
GCCGATGGTGATCATCACGCGCTCGCCGATGCCGCAGCCCATGGGGTCGTAGCACACGACCACGTCTTTGGGGTAGTCCAGCTGCACCTCCAGCAGAGCGCCCGCAGGCAGCTCGGGCAGGCGCTTGCTGGCCACGATGCGGCCAATCACGGTTCCGGTTTTCATGGATGGGCTCCTCGGTCGATGGTGATGCCGCGCTTGCGCAGCGCTTCTTTGCCCAAGGGGGTCACAACCGCCTTGGGGTGCAGCCGAACGGTTTTCACCCCCGGCGGCAGGGTTTTGAGCAAGCGCTCGCCGATCACGCCTTTGAGTTCGGGAACGGTATCGGTGGTTTTGTGTTCGTGCAGACCGCATTGGTCGCCCTTGCATTCGCAGGCCTTGCCCGCCTGGCACGACGCACAGCAGGCTGCCGGGTCGATGGCCAAGGTGGAGCTGCTGGCGGCCATGGCCGACGTGCCTTGAGCAAGCCCTTCCTCCACGCACACACCGGTCTGCGCCGCCTGCAGCAGCGCCGGGCTGGCGGCCAGCCGCTTGTACAACTCGCTCAGCGCCTGGGCGCCAGCGGCTGAGCCCACGCGCAGGGGCACCACCACGGCTGGCGTTGCAGCGCCGGACGCTGTGGGTGCAGCAACACCCGCCGCAGGTTGGGCCGCGCCGATCTGCTTCCAGTACGCGTCCTTGTGCGCGATCAATCCATCGCTGATCCGGTACACGTCGGTGCCGTCCAGGGTGACCGACCGACCGCCGGGCAGGGGCAGGCTGACCTTGTAGTTTTGCACCACGGTCTGGCCCAGCACGTGCATGCGCGAGTCGGAAAATTGCGGGCCTTTGGGGCTGGCAAAACGTTCCTTCAGGAACGCCAGGCAGGCCGCGCGCCCTTTGAGCACGCGGGAGTCGGGCAAGGTCCACACCACATCGGGCGCAAAGCAGGCGACGATGGCCTCGGCGTTGACGGCGGCGTAACCGGCTTCAAAGCGCTGCATGAGGGCGGCAATCGAGGCGTCGGTGGCCGTTGCTTTGGCGGCGCCTACGGCGGTGCGCACCTGCGCCCGGATCTGCTCGCGCAAAGTGTCTGTGCTCATGCTGCACCTTTCGCGTCACGGATCACCGCTTCGGCCACGGCGGCGGCGGCCCGCACGTCCGAGGCGTTGCCCGCCAGGTACAGCCGCCCGGCCGGCCCCATGAAGCGGCAGTCGATCAGCTTGATGTTGGCGGCCTTCTCGGCCTCGTTGGCCACCAGCAGCGCATACGACGAAGTGGTCATCTCCATGATGTAGAGCGACTCGCCGGGCAGCAACATGCTGCCGGACTTGCTGCGGTTGATGAGAAAGGCGTGGTAGCCGTCCACCCGGTCGATCACCTTGGACGCCAGGATCTCGGGTTTGAGCGCATCCTTCTCGCTCACACCCATAGCCTCCAGCACCGCCGCGCCGGCCGACTTCACCGATGACGAGGACTGGCCGTGGAACTCCAGGTAGCCGAACTGCCGTTCCACCACCAGGTTGCCGGGCTTGACGTTGTCGTGCTTCAGGGCAACGTCGGTCAACCACTCGATGTCCATGCCTGGCGCTACTTCAATCACCATGGCGGCATCGTTGTGGCGCGGCAAAAAGCCGCGAGCGGTGGAGCCGAGCAGACACATCAGCTGTGGCTGCAAGCGGTCCAGAAAAATGTAGCTGCGCAAGGTGAACATGACAGGCTTCAGCGAATGTGTTCGAGTTCTTCCTGCACGATGCGCAGGACCATGGCGGAGAGCTCGGGTGTGAGGGTGGCCGGCTCATCGGCACCGGCAGACGCAGCAGCAGTCGCAGCGCCCGAGGCCATGGCCCCGGCCCAGCCACCGGGCAGCGGAAAGGCCACGCGCTTCCAGTTCACCAGCAGCTCGGGGCCCACGTTGCAGTCGACCGAGCTTTTGCCGGCGTAGCCGGTGCCGATGGTGAAGGTGTAGGGCAATCCGGTGTTGGCCCCTGTGCTGTCGAGCACCGTGCTGCCATTGACGACCACGCGGTAGTAGTCCAGCGCCGCACCCCAGGCCACGGCCTGCGAGGCGTCGGCCGTGAAGATGCCCGAGGTGTGGCCCGCGCCGCTGTGCTGCAGCATCTGGCGCGCAACGCCAACGGCCTGGTCCATGTCCTGCACCACCACACAGCCCAGAATGGGCGAGAGCTTTTCCTTGAGCAGCACATGGCCCGCTTGCGGCTGGGCGATGGGGCAGATCAGCGCCTGGCAATCGCCCGGCACCCGAACACCCGTGGCCTGCGCGATCTCGTGCGCCGGGCGGCCCACCACCTTGCCGTTGAACCTGCCACCAGGGAAAACATGGTGCTGGATCTTCAGCGACTCCTCTTCGGTGCACACATGCGCACCCTGGCGGGCCAATGCCTGCAGCATCGGCCGGGCAACGCCGGCGTGCAGCATCACCACCGACGGCGCAGAGCAGGGGCTGCCGTGGTCAAAGTTCTTGGCGGTGACGATCTGTTGCGCCGCCGCGTCGATGTCGGCGCTGGCGTCCACATAGATCGGCACGTTGCCCGGTCCCACCCCGATGGCGGGATTGCCCGAGCAGTAGGCCGCGCGCACCATGGGCGTGCCGCCGGTGGCCAGGATCACGTCGGTGCGGGGGTCGCGCATCAGCGCACCGGTGGCCTCCACCGTGGGACGTGTCAGGATCTGAACGGCATTCGCCGGGCCACCGGCCGCTTCGATGGAGGCCTGCAACTCCCGCGTCACGGCGGTGCAGCAGGCCAGTGCCACCGGATGGGGCGAGACCACCAGCGCGTTGCGCGTCATCAGGCACATCAGTGTCTTGAAGATGATGGTGGCCACCGGCGAGGTGGAATTGGACAGACCCACCACCACACCGGCAGGGCGGCCGATCTCCACGATGCGCAGCGCATCCACGCGGCGCACACCGCCCAGGGCCACCCGGTCCCAGGCGCTGGTCGTGAGGGTGCAGGCCAACTGGTTCTTGGCGATCTTGTCGGCCACCTTGCCGATGCGGGTTTCGCGCACCGCCCACTCGGCATAGAAATCGGCGCGTGGCAACAGGGCGGCCGCCACCCGCTTGGCCACGTCCTTGGCGTGCTCCGGCGTCCATGCCGCCAGGGCATCGGCCGCTGGCCGGGCCTGGGCCAGCAACAGCCGCGCTTCCTGCAACGCGGCCAGGTCGTTATCGGCCAGGTCAATGGGGTTGAGTGAACTCATGGATCGGACAGTCGAATGGGTCAACGTCGCTGCGCGGCGCTGGCCACGGCATTGAGATCCACGCCTTCCAGCGCGCTGAAGATGGCGTCCACCGCCTGCTTCTCCTGCGGGCTGGCCGCCTGCAGGCGGGTGGTGTCGAGCAGCTGGCGCAAGGCAGCCGGCTGGGCAGACGCTGGCTGCGAAGCTGCCGCGCCCGGTTTGAGCGTGGGCACAAAGCTGCCACAGGTCATGCGCTGACCCGCGCGGTAATGCGGCGCATAGTCGAACACCGCGTAGTGCTGCGTGGCGCAGTTGTCCCACATGGCCACCGAGTCTTTTTCCCAGCGGAAGCGCACCATGAACTCGGGCTTCTTGACC
>JALOSN010000320.1 GCA_025458415.1 Hydrogenophaga sp. | reverse complement strand
TGCCCAGTGCCTTTCGCACGCCACTGGAGGCCGAGATGCGGCAGATGTGGATCGACATGCTGCGCTGGATGAGCGAGCGGGTGCACCCGGCCCCGCCTGCGGAGGTGTTGCCGGTGCGGGCGAAGAAGGTCGGTTGATGGCCTGCTGGCAGGCGGCGGCGCCCCGGGCCCCCGCGAACCGTGGTGCGGCAGGACGGCCGGGAACCGTCGGGCATGAAGACATCAGGAGACCACCGTGAGCACTTTCGACCCCGATGCGCTTGAATGCCTGGCCGCCATCATCGAAGAAGGCGGCTTCGAGCGTGCCGCGCAGCGGCTGTCGATCACGCAGTCGGCCGTCTCGCAGCGCCTGCGCGCGCTGGAGGCGCAGGTCGGCACCCAGCCGTCCGCTCAAGCCCACGCCGGCCGGGCAGCTCATGCTCAAGCACGCCAAGATGATGCGCCTGCTGCGCGCCGACCTGGAGCGCGACCTGCGCGAGCTCGCACCCAGCAGCACCGGTGGAGCCCGCGAAGAGGAGCGCATTTCCGTGGCCATCAATGCGGACAGCATCGCCAGCTGGGCGTTGCCGGCGCTGGACCCGCTGGCCCAGGCAGGCCTGCCGATCGAAATCATCGTCGACGACCAGGAATTCACGCACGAATGGCTGCGTGAGGGTCAGGTGATCGGGTGCGTGACCTCGCTGGGACGTGCGCTGCGCGGCTGTCGTATGGAAGTGCTGGGCACCATGGACTACATCGCGGTGGCCGAACCTGCCTTCGCGGCGCGCCACCTGCCCAAGGGCCTGAGTGCCCACAACTTCTTTCAGGTTCCCTTTGTGGCCTTCAACCGCAAGGACCACCTGCAGCACGAGTTCGTCACCCGCTCGTTCGGCCTGCCCCGGGTCATGCTCAGGCAGCTGTTCGTGCCCTCCAGCGAGGGACAGGTGCGTGCGGTGCAGGAGGGCTGGGGTGTGAGTGTCCTGCCCGAGCTTCGGGTACGGGAGCAGCTGGCCCGGGGTGAACTGGTCAACCTGGCACCGCGCCACCGGCTGCCGGTGAAGCTGCACTGGCATTGCTGGAACCTCAGCTCGGATGTGCTGGAGACCCTGAGCGGGGCCTTGCGCGGTGCGGCGGCGGCGGCCCTGCGGCACGAACCGGAGCGCCCATGAAAAAGGCCCCGGCCGGGGCCGGGGCCTGAATCGGGAACCGGCAACCGTTGCCGGTCTGCCAGGAACGTTCAGCGCGGCATGATCACGCTGTCGATCACGTGGATCACGCCGTTGCTGGCCGTGATGTCGGTCTTGACCACGTTGGCCGCGTCCACCTTGACGCCGCCGGTGGTGCTCACGGTCAGCTCGCTGCCCTGGACGGTCTTGACCTTGCCGGCCTTCACGTCGGCGGCCATCACCTTGCCAGGCACCACGTGGTACGTGAGCACGGCGGTCAGCTTGGCCTTGTCCTTCAGCAGGGCGTCCAGGTCGGCCTTGGGCACCTTGGCGAAGGCTTCATCGGTCGGCGCGAACACCGTGAACGGGCCCGGGCCCTTGAGCGTGTCCACCAGGCCGGCAGCCTGAAGGGCGGTGGCCAGGGTCTTGAAACTGCCGGCGGCGACAGCGGTGTCCACGATGTCCTTGGCATGGGCGGCGGTCAGCGCGCCGAAGGCCAGAACGGATGCGATCAGGGTTTTCTTGAGGGTCATGGCAATCTCCGTAAGGTTGAGGAGGGGAACAGGGGGAACGGAACGCAGGAAAGGCTCAGGTGATTCAGGCCGGGGGCAGGATCACGCGGTCGATGGCGTGAATGACCCCGTTGCTGGCCGCGATGTCGGTGATCAGCAGCGAGGCACGACGCCCGCGGCCATCGGTGAGGCCCAGGTCGGCACCGACCTCGAACGTGCTGCCCTGCACGGTGGTGATGGCTGCCGGCTTGGTCAGTGCGGCCACGTCGGCAGCGGTCACCCGGATGGCCAGCACGTGGTAGGTCAGCACCTGGGTCAGCAGGCTGGTGTCGGCCAGCAGGGCCTCCTTGCTCACGCCCAGCTCGGTCAACAGGGCGGCGAAGGCGTCGTTGGTGGGGGCAAACACGGTGAAGGGTCCCCGGCCGGAGAGCGTGTTCACGAGGCCGGCGGCGGTCACCGCTTCGACCAGGATGCTGAATCGGGCATCGCCGGAGGCCACGGCGACGATGTTGCCGGGTTCGTCGTCATGGCCGCCGCCACAGGCGGCCAGCAGGGCGGAACCGGCGCCGGCGGCGGCCAGGGTCATCCAGCTTCTGCGGGTGAGTGTCATGTTTCGTCCTTCAGGTGGGTGGGTGAGTCGACCGATGTCGGCGTGAAGCCTGTCACGGAAGCAGACTTCTGAGGACGAAATGTATCTTCAAGCGTTCATAAAAATACTGAGTAGTATCTAAGGATACTTTTTGGTAGGGATATCGACGGGGTCGTCGATATGGTGCACAATTCGATCGCTGCCAAAAGATCGACACATGACCACCGCCACCCTCAAGCCCCAGACCGACACGCCCGTACGACGCAGCTTCCGGCAGCAGATGCACCTGGCCCGCGAGGACGCCATCGTCTCGGCGGTCAACCGGCTGCTGGCCGAAAAAGGCTTTGAGGCCATGACGGTGGACGAGGTGGCCGCCGAAGTGGGCATTGCCAAGGCCAGCCTCTACAAGCACTTTCCCAGCAAGGAAGACCTTGCTGCCGCGGCCATGGTGCGCGTGATGAACCGGGCTCGGGCTTTCCTGGACGATCTGGAGGCCAGCACGTCACCGGACGATCCGCTGGGACGCCTGAGGGCGGTGGCACGCTGGACCATGGAGGTGCAGCTGGCGGGCGAGATGCCGTCGCTGCCGAGCGAGAACTCGACCTTGCGGGCGGCATTGACCACCAACAAGGACTACGTGGACGGTCTGATGGATGTGAGCGATCGGCTGGGCGCCTGGATCACCGCTGCCCAGGCCAATGGCAGCCTCAACCAGCAGTTGCCGCCGATTGCGGTGCTCTACACCCTGTATGCCCGGGCCTGCGACCCGGTGCTGGGCTTTCTCAAGGGCTCGGGGCTGTACACCGATGACCAGATCATCGAGATGGTGCTGGTGACCTGCTTCGACGGGTTGAAGGGGTGAATCACCCCCTGTGGGAGTGAACCACCCCCTGCGCCGTCAGGCGCGCAGGGGGCGTCTTCCTGTCTTACCTGACCAGCAGCACGGGTGTCTTGCAGTTGGCCAGCACGCGGGTGGCGACCGATCCCATCACCAGGTTGCCCAGCGCGCTGTGGCCGTGCGATCCCATCACGACCAGGTCGAACTTGCCGCTGGAGGCGGTCTTGGCGATCAGGTCGGCGGGGCTGCCCACCTTGTGGATGACTTTGACCGACAGACCATGGTTGCCCAGGAACTTGAGCACCGGAGCGGTCACCTTCTCGCTTTCGTCGGCGTAGAAGCCCTGGGCGATGTCCGTGCCCACGGCCGCGCGCGCG
>JALOSN010000319.1 GCA_025458415.1 Hydrogenophaga sp. | reverse complement strand
TTCTTGGCCGGGGCCGCCTTCTTGGCGGGAGCTTTCTTTGCAGTTGCCATGGTTGCGTTTCCTTCTGGAAGTGGAATTGACACCGGCGCGGGATCGCGCTCCTGTGCCGGTGTCTCGCATGCTAATGGAGTTGTTGCGCCATTCCAAGGGACGGCGGGCGGTTTTTTGCCGTTTTTCAGAGGGAAAACGTCCTGTTTTGGCCGGGAAAACAACACTTGGCGAGCCTGTACGCCGCTTGTGGCCTCAATGCGCATCGTCACTGCGCACAATTGACCCTCTGCCGCGCCCCTTCACAAGGGGGCGTTTTTGATGGATTTCAGACCTTCTCAGGGGAAGTTTCAGATCATGACGAGCGCCGCCGTGCCTGCCACCTGTGACCTTTGTGATGCCCATAAAAATGACGATTCAGGGCGCTTTCGTGTGCTACCGCCGGTGTTTCGCGATTTCGGCGCGGTCCGCCGCTTTGCCGGTACCGTGGTGACGGTCAAATGCCATGAGGACAACACGCTGGTGAAGGCCGCCGTCGACAGCGCTGGTGAAGGTCGCGTTCTGGTGGTGGATGGCGGCGCGTCGCTGCGCCGGGCCCTGCTGGGGGGCAACCTCGGCGCAGCCGCTGCACGCAACGGCTGGGCGGGCGTGGTGATTGATGGCTGTGTGCGCGACGTGACCGAATTGGCGGCCTGCCAGGTGGGCATCCGGGCGTTGGCTTCGGTGCCCATGCCCACCGAGAAGCGCAACACGGGGCAACGCGATGTGGCGGTGCAGATCCAGGGTGTGTGGGTGCGGCCGGGCGACTGGTTGTGTGCCGATGAAGACGGGGTTGTGGTGGTCGACCGGCCACTGGTGTGAGGCCGCAGGCGCCGCCTCAGATCGAGATGGCCTTCCAGACCATGTAGGCAGCCAGCAGGTAGAGCACACTGGCAAAGACGCGTTTGAGCGACTTCACTGGCAGGGCGTGGGCGGCTTTCACGCCCAGGGGAGCCATGAGCACGCTGGCAGCGGCGATCACGAGCAGCGCGGGAACAAAAACGTAGCCGACCGAACCTGCAGGCAGGCCCGCGACCCCCTGGCCCGCCACCACGCAATCGGAAGTCCCAGGGCGGCACTGGTGGCCACCGCCTGGTGGATGGCGACGTTGCACCAGGTCATGAAGGGCACGCTGGCAAACCCACCGCCGGCTCCGACCAGTCCCGACAGGAAGCCGATGACCGAACCTGCGCCTGTCAGACCGGGTGTGCGCGGCAGGCCGCGCGAGGGCTTGGGTTTCTTGTCCAGCAGCATCTGCGTGGCCGAGAAGCTGACGAACAGGGCGAAGAACAAGGCCAGCCAGGCGCCTTTGAGCACAGCAAACACCCCCACGCTGGCCATCGCAGCGCCCATCACGATGCCAGGGGCCAGTCCTCGCACGATGTCCCAGCGGACGGCTCCACGCTTGTGGTGTGCGCGCAGGCTGGAAATGGAGGTGAACACGATGGTTGACATCGAGGTGGCGATGGCGACCTTGACCGCCAGGTCGGGCGACACCCCCCGCGCCGTCAGGATGGCCGTGATGAACGGCACCATGATCATGCCCCCCCCAATGCCCAGCAAACCCGCCAGAAAGCCGGTGCACAGCCCCAGCACGACCAGATAGACGATCAACAAGGGCTCAAGCATGGGAAAGAGGAGGGGCGTCCGCAGGCAACGGTCTTCAATCCAGGGCAGCCGTGGAACCGGCTATGCCGGGCCACAGACTGCGTCTCCCCTCCCGCAGGAGAGGGGGGAAGACGCGAAGCGGCGCAGGGGGGTGTTCGGAATAAGGTGTCTGCGAGTGCCGCCGGACCGGCATCCTGAACCGGGGTTCAGGTGGGCGAGGGCAGCATGACGTCGGGTTCATCTGACGCGAGATGATCGCACCTGCCATGCGATGTACCAAGCCCGGGCTCAATGAGCATTGGTTCAAGGAAATATAAAGCCCGGCAAGCACCGCAGACACCGTTCATTGTAGGCGCCCGGTGGCAGCCATGGCCATGGTGGCGGCGAAAAAACCCGATCGTCAGATCAGTTGGCCGTCGTCGCCCAGCGCCTGGTCAAGCCGCCGCATCAGATCGTCCAGGCGGGCCTGTTCGGATGGGTCGACCCGCTGCGGGAACGCGCCGATTTCGGGTGCCAATGCGCCTGGCAAAGCCGGCGCCTCGCGCTCCCTCTGGGCCAGCTCAAAGGCCAGGTTGAGCGAGGCCAGCACGGCGATGCGATCACGGGCTCTGACCTTGCCGGCATCACGAATCCGGCACATGGCGGTGTCCACCCGCTCGACCGCATCCAGCAGCGCCGATTCGCCTCCGACCGGACAGGAAAGCAGGTAGCTCTGGCCCATGATCTGGACTTCCAGTTGCTTGGTCTGGATCGCGTTCATGCGGTGTCATCGCCTCGGGTGGCCGGGTGCTGGGTGGCACCGGCGGGCAAACGGTCCAGCAGCGCGTCGATACGCGCACGTGCTGCATTCAGCCGTGACTTCAGGGAGTCGCGCTCGCCCTGCAAGCTGAGCACTTGCTGGTGCAGCAACTGGTTGGTGCGCTGAAGTTCTTCGTGTCGCACCAGCAGGCGCTCGACGCGTTCGGCGATCTGATCCAGTGAGGTGGGCTCGGCCATGGCAGGTGGGGGTAGGTGTCTGATTGTAGGGTTGCCGCAAGCAGGCCGGGCTTAGAATGATGGTGTTGGTGCTCGCGGTGTGGTTCGCATGCCGCAGTTCAACGGGAAGCAGGAGGGAAAGTTCACAAGAACGGACCTAACCTGCGCTGCCCCCGCAACGGTAAGCAGACGAGCGTTCACGACCCCGGTCGTTCGCTCCGCTTTCATGCACCGGTCACTGGACGCCTGGGCGTCTGGGAAGGCCCATGAAGGTTGCTCTGCCAGCCCGGATACCGGCCAACACGGTGGTCGCGCCGTCAAAGGTGCGTCCGTGACGTCCATGCACCGTCGGGGAGGGCGGTGAGGGCATATTGTCTGTTGATCTTTCTCATGAAGAAGTCCTCTGTGCGCATACCTGCGGTTGCGCTTTCGCCTGTCCTTGTGGCGGGTTCGATGCTGTGTGTTTTCCCGGCCCAGGCGGCCGACGATGCGCCCACGGTCGTGGCCTCGCTGGACACGGTGGTGGTTACCGCCACCCGTTCTGCCCAGCCGATCACCGATGTGGTGGCCGATGTGACGGTGGTCGACCGCGAGCAGATCGACCGCAGCGGCGCGGCGGCGCTGGCCGACGTGCTGGCCAGGGTGCCGGGTATCACCATCGCCCGCAACGGTGGGCCAGCCTCCACCACCAGTGTGTACCTGAGAGGAGCGGAGGGCAGGTTCACTGCCGTGTTTGTGGATGGTGTGCGGATCGATTCCCAATCGACGGGGGGAGCCACCTGGAATGCCATTCCCTTGTCCCAGGTGGACCGCATCGAAGTGTTGCGCGGGCCGGCGGCGGCCATCTACGGTTCGGACGCGGTGGCCGGCGTGGTACAGATCTTCACCCGGCAGGGCGAGGAAGGCTTCTTTCCGAGTGTGCGGGTCGGCATCGGAACCCACAACACGCGCGAACTGGGTGTGGCTGTCCGCGGAGGCCGGGGAGCCTTCGACTATGCGCTGGGTGTGTCCGGCGAACGCAGCGACGGTTTCAATGCACAACCCGCCGGCAACCCGGACCTCGACGGCTACAGGACCGAGTCCTTTTCAGGGCGTCTGGGCTGGAAGCTGGCCCAAGGACACAGGCTGGAGGCCACGCTGCTCGACAGCCGTCAGAGATCGGGGTATGACGGCTTCATGCCTGGGCTGGACGATCAGAGCCTGCACGATCTGCAGACACTGGGTCTGAACTGGAGTGCGCGTTGGAGCGACATGTGGAACACGCGTCTGGGCTACACGAGGGGCACCGATCGGTACGAAACCACGCCCTCACCCTACCTGACCGAGACCCGCATCAGCACCTGGCTGTGGCGCAACGAAGTCAAGCTGGGCCAGGGTTTGCTGAGTGTCGGAACGCGATCGCCCTGGGTTACGGCCTGCGGGCTGGTTCGCATACGGTCCAGCTGAACGCGCGCCACGACGACGACAGCGAGTTCGGCGGACAGTCCACAGGATTGGTGGCGTATGCCTACGCCATCAATCCGACACTGAGGGCCACGGTTTCAGCCGGCACGGCCTTTCGGGCGCCGACCCTGTTCCAGCGTTTCAGCATCTACGGCACGCCCGACCTGAAAGCAGAGACCGGACGCAATGTCGAGGCAGGGCTTGCCTGGCAGGAAGGCGTGAACCGCGCTTCGGTGGTGGTGTTCCGCAACGAGGTCGAGGACCTGATCAACTACATCAGCGGCCCAGGCAGTTGTGTCAACGGCGTGGGCTCCTTTGCCGGCTGCTACGGCAACGTTGGACAGGCCCGCTACAGTGGTGTGACATTCGCCGGTGGGGCACGCGTCGGCGCAGTGAATCTGGGCGGATCACTGGACCTGCTGCGCCCGAAGAACGCCGAGAACGGCCGCCTGTTGCCGCGTCGGGCCGAGGTGCAGGCCACGCTGACAGCCGACAGCCAGCTGGCCAATTGGCGTCTGGGCGGTGAGCTGCAGCACGTGGGTAGGCGCTTCAATGATGTGGCAAACACGCAGGCCTTGCCTGCCTACACCCTGGTGAATCTCACGGCCAGCTCCCCGATCGGCCGGGATTGGACCGTGCTGGCTCGCGTGGACAACGCCACCGACAAGGCCTACGAGTCGGTGCTGGGGTACGCCACGGCCGGCCGGACG
>JALOSN010000318.1 GCA_025458415.1 Hydrogenophaga sp. | reverse complement strand
GTGCGTGGTCAGGCCCTCGGGCTCCAGGAAGATCTGGTGGCTGTCCTTGTCGGCGAAGCGGTTGATCTTGTCTTCCACGCTCGGGCAGTAGCGCGGGCCGACGCCCTCGATCTTGCCGGTGAACATGGGGCTGCGATCGAAGCCGGATCGGATGATTTCGTGGGTCCGCTCGTTGGTGTGCGTGATCCAGCACGGCAGTTGCCGGGGGTGCATGGATGCCCCGCCATGGGCATGGGCCATGAAGCTGAACACGGGCACGGGCTGGCCCGCCGTCTCGGAACCCGGCATGCCATCGCCCGGCTGCTCGGTGCACTTCGCATAGTCGATGCTGCGGCCGTCGATGCGCGGCGGCGTGCCGGTTTTCAGGCGGCCCTGCGGCAGTTTCAGCTCCTTCAAGCGCGCCGACAGCGACACCGCCGGCGGGTCGCCTGCCCGGCCGGCCGCGTAGTTGTTCAGGCCCACATGGATCTTGCCGTCCAGAAAGGTCCCCGCGGTCAGCACCACGGTGCGGCTGCGAAAGCGGATGCCGACCTGCGTCACGGCACCGACCACCCGGTCACCCTCGACCATCAGGTCGTCCACTTGCTGCTGTTGAGGATGCGGAACTGGATGCCGCCCTCGTCCGTGGCCAACGCCATGGCCCCGCCCAGCGCGTCCACCTCTTTCACCAAGTGGCCCTTGCCGATGCCCCCGATGCTGGGGTTGCAGCTCATCTGGCCCAGCGTCTCGATGTTGTGGGTCAGCAGCAGCGTGGCGCAGCCCATGCGCGCCGCAGCCAGCGCGGCTTCCGTGCCGGCATGGCCACCGCCGACGACGATGACGTCAAATTCCTGTGGGTACAACATGGTGAGAGCTCCGGGGCCCGCCGGTCGGTGGCGGCGCCCGATGTTCCGAACCGGTGTGTTTCACGTGAAACACACCGCGTCGGCGACCGGCTCGGGCCGCACGACAAGGCGCAATTGTCCCATCTTTGCCCGGGAAACGCCCTACCCAAGCAGGTTTCCTGCACGCAGGCGGTGCCAAAATACGAAACCATGAACACGCCCATCCCCCTTCTTGTCTTCGCGGGCAGTACCCGCGAAATGTCCTGGAACCGCAAGCTGGCCGGCGCCGTCAGCGCCATCGCTGCCACCGAGGGCGCCCAGGTCACCCGCCTGGAGCTGGCCGATTTCGACGTCCCCTTGTACAACGCCGACCTGGAAGCCAAGGGCACGCCCCGCGATGTGATCCGCCTCAAGGAGATCTTCCACGCCCATCCGGCCTGGATCGTCTGCTCGCCGGAATACAACGGCAGCTACACCGGCCTCCTCAAGAACACCATCGACTGGGTGTCCAGCCCGGTCAAGGGCGACCCGCAGTGGGGCAGCGGCACCAAGCCCTTTGCCGGCAAGGTGGTGGGCCTGATGTCGACGTCACCCGGTGCCCTGGGCGGCGTGCGCAGCCTTGGCCACCTGGCCCCGCTGCTGATGAACCTGCAGGCCTGGGTGGCCCCCAAGCAGTTCGCCATGCCAAGGGCGATGGAGGCCTTCGACCCCGATGGCCGCCTGAGCAACGAAGCCCACCGCACCGCGGTGCACGGGGTGATCGAGCAGGTGCTCTGGGCCGCCAGACGCTTCGCATGAACTGCCGGCCGGGCTGCGCCGCCTGTTGCATCGCGCCGTCCATCAGCAGTCCGATGCCCGGCCTGCCGCAAGGCAAAGCTGCCGGTGTGCCTTGCCCGCATCTGGACGAGGCCCTGCGCTGCCGCCTGTTCGCACACCCCGATCGGCCGACCGTCTGTGCCTCACTGGCGCCCAGCCTGGAGATGTGTGGCGAGAGCCGCCAACAGGCGCTGGTCTTCCTGCAACGCCTGGAGCACGACACCCGACCGGTCAGGACCGGATGAAGCGCGCCATGTCGTGGCCGACCGGCCCGGCCAGCGCATCGGGCAACAGGTGGCCCATGTCCAGCACCTGAAGCCGCGCACCCGGTATCGCGTCGGCCAGCGCCTGGCCATGCGCCAGGGGCAGCGCCGGGTCATGGGTGCCGTGCAGCACCAGGGTGGGCACCCGCAGGCCGGGCAGCCAGGGCGTTCTCGCCTCGGGCATGGCATCCACCGCCAGCGCGTGCCGCAAGGCCGCCAGCTCCGGCCGGTGACCGTTGGCCAGCGCCTGCGCCATCTGCTGGCGCACCCGATCGGCCGGAAACGGCCAGGAGCCGGCATGGAACACCGCCCACCCCTCGACCGCCCGCTCCAGGGCCGACATCTGCGCGCCGCGGGCCGACAGCTGCCAGAGCCCGGCCAGCAACTCGGGCGACGGTCCGGGCAAGGGGCCACGCAAAGGGCGACCCATCATGCCGTCGAGGTAGGGCCGGTGGTCACCGGAGCTCGACAGCAGCACCAGATGGTCCACCCGCTGTGGCAGGTCACGCGCGAGGGTCTGGGCAATGTAGCCCCCCATGGACCAGCCCACCAGGGACACCCGCTCCACCCCCCAGGCGTCCAGCACGCGGCGCGCGTCGTCGGTCAGGTCCTGCAGTGTGTAGGGCGGTTCGGCCATGCCGGTCTGCAGCGAGCGTCCGGTGTCGCGGTGGTCGTAGCGCAGCACGCGGCACCCGTCATCGACCAGGGCCTGCACCAGCTCGGGCGGCCAGACCAGGCCCGGGTTCATCGCACCCATGATCAGCAGCACCGGCGGCCCGTCCTGCGGGCCACAGGTCTCGCTCCAGAGGCGCCCCAGACCGGGCACCTCCACCCACCGTCCATCCCACACCGAGTTCGTCATGCGCTGTTTGTACAACGGAACCGGCCCGGTCCGGTGACAAAAAAAGCCCGCACGCGGCGGGCTTCACGGATCGGGTCAAGCCCGGTGCATCACTGCTTGATGGCCTCGACCTGGATGATGATCTTGGTGTCGTCCGGCACGCCCATGTTCAGACCCCAGTTCACGCCCCACAGGCTGCGCTTGATGGTGGTCTCGAAGTCGCCACCGCACACCTCGCGCTTGAGCATCGGGTGGTCAAAGCAGTTGAAGCGCACGGCCTTGAGGTTGACCGGGTGGGTCTGGCCACGCAGGGTCAGCTTGCCCTGCACCTCGGTCACCTTGTCGCCGTTGAAGATGAACTTCTCGCCCACGTAGGTGGCGGTGGGGTGCTTGTCGGCGGCGAAGAAGTCGTCGCCCTTGAGGTGGTTGTCAAAGGGGCCGACGCCGGTGGTCACCGAGCTCATGTCCAGCGTCAGTTCCACCTTGCCGGTCTTGGCGGCGCGGTCGAACTGCACCGTGCCGCTCTTCTTGGCCCAGCTGCCGCGGTTGGTCGAGGTGTTGAAGTGCAGCTGCTCCCAGATCACGTTGGTGTGGGTGGGGTCGATCTGGTACTGGGTCGCGTGGGCCAGGCCGGCGGTGGCCAGCGTGGCCGCGGCGGCCAGCAGGGTCAGGGATTTGCGCATGGTGGATCTCCTCATGGGGTTGGGGTGGGTTGGGGTGAAGCAGAAATCGATGAAGGCACAGGCTCAGAGTGCGGGCATGCCGCTGAGGGCAATCTTGAAACGCACCTGAACGTCGTCGGCCACCATCGAGGTGTCGGCCCATTCCTTCTCGCCGATGCGGAAGGACAGGCGCTTGATCGGGAAGGTGCCGGTGGCGGTGGTGGTGCCGCCGCTCTGCGCCAGCGTCACCGGCACCACGAC
>JALOSN010000317.1 GCA_025458415.1 Hydrogenophaga sp. | reverse complement strand
GGATTCCAGCACCTACACCTATGTGCTGTTCGACCAGAACACGCGCGAGGCCGTCATCATCGACCCGGTCGACGAGCAGCTCGATCGGGATCTGGCCTGCCTGCGCGAGTACGGACTGAAGCTGGTCTGGACGGTCGAGACCCATGCCCATGCCGATCACATCACCAGCGCCGGCAAGCTGGCCGAGATGGCCGGCGCCCGCACCGCCGCCCCGGCCGGCTGTGGCATCGGGACCGCGGCCATGCAGCTGCAGCACGGCGACACCCTGGCATTCGGTGCTGAAACCCTGCGGGCGCTGCACACACCCGGCCACACCGCGGGCAGCATGAGCTTTGTCTGGCGTGACCATGTGTTCACTGGCGACACCCTGCTGATCAACGGCTGCGGCCGCACCGATTTCCAGTCCGGCAGCGCGCACGACCTCTACCGCAGCCTCACCCAGGTGCTGTTCGCGTTGCCGGACGCCACCACGGTCTGGCCCGGGCACGACTACCAGGGCCGCACACATTCGACCATCGGGCAGGAGAAGGCTTCCAACGCCCGCGTCGCCGGCAGGAGCGAAGCCGAATTCGTGGCCATCATGGACGCCCTGAACCTGCCACGACCTCGGCGCATCGACGAAGCGGTGCCGGCCAATCTGACATCCGGGCTGCGCCACGATGTCGACGGCGTGCTGCTCATGCAGCCCCGCCCGCCGGCCAAAGGTGGTTACGCCGGCGATGTCTCGCCACAGCTGGCCTGGCAGTGGGTGCAGTCGGGCGAGGCGGTGCTGGTTGATGTGCGCACCGATGCCGAGCGCGAGTGGGTGGGCTTCGTACCGGGCGCCATTCCGCTGGCCTGGAAGCAGTGGCCCGGCATGCAGCCCAACCCGCAATTCGATGCGGGCATCCGGGCTGCGGCCGATGGAGGTCGCAAGCTGGTTCTGCTGTGCCGAAGCGGTGTTCGTTCCATTGCGGCTGCCCAGCGCGCCACCGAGCTGGGTCTGCAGGCTTACAACATCCTGGAAGGCTTCGAAGGGGATCCGGACGCGAATGCGCAGCGCGGACGGCGTGGCGGGTGGCGCCTCCAAGGGCTACCGTGGCGGCAGAACTGACCGCCATCCGGCCGCAGCCCGGTGGCGCTCAGCCGTGACGGACATCACACCTCTGTTGCGTGTTGGCCAGGCCGCACCCGTGGCGGTAAATCGAAACTCAACCAAAAGGGTAACAACCCCTGTCAGATCTGACAGGGTGCGTGAATTCCATCACGGCTGGCTTCCTTCAATGGCGTTTTTCACGCCCAAAGGAGCCCACCATGCGCGCCGCCGTCGCCAACCCGGTCAACCCGCCCGTCAACCCGCCCGTCTCTGCGCACCTTCAGGCCCGCATCGGCCGTGAGTTCTGGGAACGCTGGAATGGCCCCTGGGGCGGTCGCTCCCTGCTGCACGGACGTGATGCCGGTCCCGGTGCGGTGCGCCTGAACGGCAACGACTACCTGGCCCTGACCGGCCACCCCGAGATCGTGCAGGCGCAGACCCACGCCATCCGGGCGGATGCCGAATTCGTGATCCAGTCCGGCGTGTTCCTGCTCGACACCCATCCGGCCCGCCGGCTGGAAATGAAGCTGGCCCGGCTGCTGGGCAAGGAGGACGGCCTGGTCTGCCAGTCGGGCTATGCCGCCAACCTGGGCCTGCTGCAGGCCATCGCCGACGAGCACACCGTCATCCACATGGACAGTCTGGCCCACACCTCCTTGTGGGAAGGTGCCCGTCGGGCCGGCGCGCCGGCCCAGCCGTTCCGTCACAACGACCCCCAGCACCTGCGACGCCAGATCGAGCGCCATGGTCCCGGACTCGTGGTGGTCGACTCGGTCTACAGCACCACCGGCGCCCTGTGTCCCCTGACCGACATGGTCGATGTGGCCGAAGCCGGCGGCTGCATGATCCTGGTCGACGAATCGCACTCCCTGGGCACGCACGGGCCACAGGGCGCGGGACTTTGCGTGCAGCTGGGCCTGTCCCACCGGGTGCACTTCATCACCGCCAGTCTGGCCAAGGCATTCGCCGGTCGTGCCGGTTTCATGACGCTGCCGGCCGAGATGCGCAACTACGTGCTCAGCACCAGCTACCCCAACATGTTCAGCTCGTGCCTGTTGCCGCACGAGATCGCCGCCCTGGACGCTACGCTGGAACTGATCCGCCGCAGCGACCTCGAGCGCCAGCGCCTGCATGCCCATACCCGCCACGTACGTGCCTTTCTCGAGGCACAGGGGTATCCCATCCACCAGGGCACCGAGCAGATCATCGCGCTGGAGGCCGGCTCCGAGCCGGACACCATGGTTCTTCGCGATGAACTGGAGGTGCGCGGCGTTTTCGGTGCGGTGTTCTGTGCCCCGGCCACCAGCCGCAACCGCACGATGGTGCGGTTGACACTGCACGCGGCGCTGACCACTGCCGAGCTGGACCACCTCGAGGCCGTCACCGCCGAAGTGGCGCAAAGGGTGCGGCCGTGGACCTGGCCGATGGCCCGCCGCGGGCGTGGCGGCGCCGGGGTTCAGTCGCCGTGAATGCGGCGTTGGCGCTGCTCTTCGAGAAAATGGCGGTACGCGTACACGGGGTTTGGCAGGGCGCTGGCCGGCAGCGCAAAGTGGGCTCCCAGCAGTCCGCCTTCCCGGTCCACGGGAAAGGCCTTGGCCATGGGAACCTGGCCGGGCAGTCCGAGTTGCTGGTGCAGTTCGATCGCGGGCAATTGCCGCCCGGAGACAATCTGTTCGCAGACCGACAGTCCCAGGCCGGCCGTGGCGGCCAGTTCGGCCAGCTCCCCCAGCCGGTTGGCCGGTTCCAGCTGCAACCAGTGGCAGCGGCCGTCGGCATCCATGGCCAGCAGTCCGAAAGGGTCGGCCAGCACCACGTGCTCGATCCAGTGCCGGTCGCTGTGCTCGCGCAGCGTGTCGATCACGGAGGGCATCTGCAGCCACGCATACTGGGCGCTGCTGAGGGTTCCCCGCCACTGGCCGTTCAGGCGGGCGTGGGCAGACTGGTGCAGGGTGTGCAGCTTGCCGATCAGCTGGGTACTGATGTCATCGGCATGTTTGGGGATGTACTGGTC
>JALOSN010000316.1 GCA_025458415.1 Hydrogenophaga sp. | reverse complement strand
TTCGCGCTACGCGCGCCAGCTCCTGTCCGGCCAGGATGGGGCCTATGGCTGGCCGGAGGTCCTGCGGTGGACGCGTGACGAGATGAGGCCCCACTTTCCACCGGGTCACGGGCAACGGGCCCTCTACTCCGACAGCAATTTCTACCTGCTGGGCGAGGTGATTCGCCGCGTGACGGGCGGGTCGCTGCACCAGGCCCTGCAGGCCCTGGTCACCGGTCCGCTGGGCCTGAAGAACACCGGGTTCTACCGGCCCGGGTTGCCGGTCATGCCTCTGCGCCTGGGTGCACGCACGCTGGACCTGCCCCTGGCCATGGCGTCGATGCCGGTGGATGGGGGCGCGGTGTCCACGGCCGAGGACCTGACGCGTTTCACACGGGCCCTGTTCGAGGGCCATTTCTGCGATGCAGACACCCTGGCTTCGCTGCAGGAATGGCGCCGCGTCTTTTTTCCGTTGCAGGCGGGGGCCGGCCTGCTGCGCTTTGCGATGCCCCGGTGGCTCACGCTGGGGCGACGCTATCCCCCGCTGCTCGGCCACTCGGGCATCTCGGGTGCCTTTGCCTTCCATTGCCCCGACAGGGCCTGGACCTTGACCGGCACCGTCAACCAGATCGAAGGGCGCGGCCGGCCGTACCGGCTGATGATGCAGGCGCTGGGTCTGCTGCTGCGCAACGGCTGATGCGGGCTCAGCGGGTGGGCGGCACCAGGATGGTCGGCTTGGCCTCGGGCAGCAGGTCGGGGTAATCGCGGCTGTAATGCAGGCCGCGGCTTTCGTGGCGCAGCATGGCGCTCATGACGATCAGATCGGCCACCTGAACCAGGTTGCGCAGTTCCAGCAGGTCGCGGGTCACGTGGAACTGCGAGTAGAACTCGTGGATCTCGCGTTGCAGCAGGGTGATGCGGTGGGCGGCCCGCTCCAGCCGTTTGTTGGTGCGCACGATGCCCACGTAGTCCCACATGAAGCGGCGCAGCTCGTCCCAGTTGTGCGAGATCACGACCTGCTCGTCGGCGTCGGTCACGCGGCTGTCGTCCCACAGGGGAACGGCCGGGCGCTGGCTGCCGGTGGACGAGACGATGGCTTCGACGGCAGCCTGGGCGAACACCATGCATTCGACCAGCGAATTGCTGGCCAGGCGGTTGGCGCCGTGCAGTCCGGTGCAGGTCGTTTCGCCCACGGCATACAGGCCCATCACATCGGTGCGACCCGACAGGTCCGTGACCACGCCACCGCAGGTGTAGTGCGCGGCCGGCACCACCGGAATCGGCTCACGCGTGATGTCGATGCCCAGTTCCGCACAGCGCGCCAGGATGTTGGGGAAGTGCTCGCGCAGGAACTCGGGGCTCTGGTGCGAGATGTCCAGGTGCACGCAGTCCAGGCCGTGCTTCTTCATCTCGAAGTCGATGGCGCGGGCCACGATGTCGCGCGGCGCCAGTTCGGCGCGTGGATCGTGGTCGGGCATGAAGCGGTGACCGCCCAGGTGGGGCGGCAGCCTGAGCTGGCCGCCTTCGCCGCGCACCGCCTCGGTGATCAGGAAGTTCTTGACGTGCGGGTGGTAGAGACAGGTCGGGTGGAACTGGATGAACTCCATGTTGCCTACCCGGCAGCCAGCCCGCCAGGCCGCGGCGATGCCATCGCCGGTGGCGGTGTCGGGGTTGGTGGTGTAGAGGTAGACCTTGCCGGCGCCGCCGGTGGCCAGGATGGTGTGGCGGGCGCTGAAGGTGTCGACCTGGTCGCGGTCGACATCCAGGACGTAGGCCCCATGGCAACGAACCGCACCGCCGCCGGGCTGGTAGCCGGCCAGCTTGCGGTCGGTGATCAGGTCGACCAGCATGTGGTTTTCGAAAAACGTGATGCCGGGTGTGGACCGGGCCCGCTCACTCAGGGTGGCCTGCACGGCCGCGCCGGTGGCGTCGGTGGCATGGACGATGCGTCGGTGGCTGTGGCCGCCTTCCCGGGTCAGGTGCAGTTCGCCGTTCTCGGTCGAGAAGGGCACCCCGAGTTCCTGCAACCAGGCGATGGCGGCGGGCGCGTTCTCGACCGTGAACTTCGTGGCCTCCAGGTCGCACAGGCCGGCACCGGCCACCAGCGTGTCGTCGACGTGGGAGGCGTAGCTGTCGCCCTCGGCCAGCACGGCGGCGATGCCCCCCTGCGCCCAGTTGCTCGACCCGTCGGAGATACCCCGCTTGGTGACCACCGCCACCCGGTTGGCCGGCGCCAGGCGGAGGGCAGCCGTCAGACCGGCCAGGCCGCTGCCGATGATCAGGACATCGAATTCGTGGGTGTTGCTCATGGATGGCAAAGAGGTTTCGCCGCCGGGCCGCCCCAAGGCGAAACACGCCCCCTGTGGGGGCAGCGACCCGCGCAGCGGCGGAGCGTGGGGGTAGGCATCAGCTTGGGGTGTAGGCGAGGCGGACGTAGATGGGCGCGAAGGCCTCGGCCTGGGTCAGCTCGATCAGGGTTTCCTTGGCGAGCTCCAGCATGGCAATGAAGGTGACCACCAGCACCGGCGTGCCACGGTCCGGGTCGAACAGCTCGCCGAACTCGACGAAGCGCCGGCCCTGCAGCTTGCGCAGCACGATGCTCATGTGCTCTCGCACCGAGAGCTCCTCGCGGCTGATGCGGTGATGCTGGACCAGCTTCGCGCGGCGCAGGATGTCACGCCAGGCGCTCTGCAGATCGACCACATGGACGTCGGGGAATCGGGGCACCAGCGCCTGTTCCACGTAAACCTGGGCCTTGAGGAAGTCGCGACCATACTGCGGCATGTCGGACAGGCGCTGGGCGGCCAGCTTCATCTGCTCGTATTCGAGCAGGCGACGCACCAGCTCGGCCCGGGGGTCCTCGGGCTCTTCGCCCTCTGCCGATTTCCTGGGGGGCAGCAGCATGCGCGACTTGATCTCGATCAGCATGGCCGCCATCAGCAGGTACTCGGCCGCCAGTTCGAGGTTGGATGCACGGATCTCGTCGACATAGCTCAGGTACTGGCGGGTGACCGCCGCCATCGGGATGTCGAGGATGTTGAAGTTCTGCTTGCGGATCAGGTAGAGCAGCAGGTCCAGCGGTCCCTCGAAGGCTTCGAGAAAGACCCTGAGC
>JALOSN010000315.1 GCA_025458415.1 Hydrogenophaga sp. | reverse complement strand
CATGGCGTGGATCTCTTCCTCGGTGACCGCGTTGCTGGTGGACTCCTTCACACCCAGCAGGCGCAGCAGGGCCCTGGTGGATACCGACAGCAGCAGCACAAAAGGCTTGGTGGCGATGGCCAGCCAGTCGATGGGCCGAGCCACCAGGCGGGCCAGCGTCTCGGGGTGAGACTGTCCGATGCGCTTGGGCACCAGCTCGCCCACCACGATGGAAAAGTAGGTGATGACCACCACCACCAGGCCGGTGGCCGCGTAGCTGTTGTAGGGTGAGGGCATGCCCAGGGCCGTGAGCCAGAGGGCCAGCGGCTCGGCCAGGGCGGCCTCGCCCACGATCCCGTTGAGCACGCCGATGGAGGTGATGCCGATTTGGATCGTCGACAGGAAGCGGGTGGGGTCCTCTCCGAGCTTGACCGCGGCTGCGGCCGACTTGTCTCCCTCGTCGATGAGCTTTTGCATGCGCACCTTGCGGGCCGAAACCAGCGCCAACTCCGACATGGCGAACAGGCCATTGAGCAGAATCAGCGCGAACAGTATGGCAATTTCCATGGTCGTGGTACCCGGCGATGAAGTGGAGCGGACGAGGCAGGGTGCTGCCGTATTCAGGTCGGACTGAGGATGCCGGCCGCCAGCAGCGCCAGTACCAGCACACCCAGGGCCAGACGGTAGATCACGAACGGCATGTAGCTGCGTGTGGACACCAGCCTCAGGAACCAGACGATGACACCGTAGCCCACCACGAAGGCCACCAGGGTGGCCAGGGCGGTGGGGCCGGGGGCGATGGGGCTGCCGTGTTCCCAGCTGCGGTAGAGCTGGTAGAAGCCCGATGCCGTGACCGCGGGAATGGCCAGCAGGAAGGAGTAGCGTGCCGCCGCCTCGCGGGTGTATCCCATGAGCAGACCGGCGGTGATGGTGCCTCCCGATCGCGATACGCCGGGGATCAGGGCCAGGGCCTGAGCAAAGCCGAACAGCAGGCCATGGCCCCAGGTGAGCTGATTCAGGTGCCGCTGTCGGGCACTGAAACGGTCTGCCAGCCCCAGGATGATCCCGAACACGATCAGCATGGTGGCGGTGATGTACAGGTTGCGCAGGTGGGTTTCGATGGCATCCTTGAACAGCAGCCCCAGCACGACAATGGGCAGGGTGCCCACCAGGATCAGCCAGCCCATGCGGGCATCCGCGTTCCGGCGCCACTCGGGCTGCGTGAGTGAGCGCCACCACGCCAGCAGGATCCGGACCAGATCGTGGCGGAAGTAAATCAGGACGGCGGCTTCCGTTCCAAGCTGGGTGATCGCCGTGAAGGCCGCACCCGGGTCTCCCCCGGAGGGAAGCATCGGCCCGATGATGCGCAGGTGCGCGCTGGAGGAGACCGGAAGGAATTCGGTCAGGCCCTGGATCAGCCCGAGAAATGCGGCTTCCCACCAGGCTTGTGCATGGCTCATGTTGAGGATGGAAATGGGTCGGGCAGTGAAGCCGAAGGTGCTCGGAAAAACGGTCGCATTCGCCACCCGCATGCATCGGCGGGACCGATCACCGCCCGGAATTGGACTTGCACAAGACCGTTCCTGCCGCTTTCTGCCCGGATCAACGCGGTAATGGACGGATACGGCACCGGATGTCGGGCAGGTCGTTGGTCGGACCGGCGTCTGGGGATGTCGGGTGGCAAGTATAGCCAAGCCCCCAGGTTGCACGCAGCGCCGTGCCGTTTACAGTGGCGGGGGTGTTGTCATCGGAGATGCGAGGTGTTTCTCGACCGATCGGAACGGATGTGGCGCTGGGTGGCGGCGGGCCTGCTGGGCTTGGGGTGGCTGCTGGTCGGCTGCGGCCAGGACGACCCCCAGGCAAGGCTGGAAGCCACCGTTCGTCAGCTTCAGTCCGGCGTCGAGGAGAAGGATGTCGGATCGGTGATCGATCTGGTGCATGAGCGATTTCGCATGCAGGGCGACATGGACGTCCGGCAGGCGCGGCAGACCATGATGGCGGTCTTCCATCGCTACGCGAGCATCAGGGTGTATGCGGTGGCACACCAGACCCGGATTGATCCGGCGACGCCCATGGTGGGCTACACCGAAGCCCAGGTGCTGGTCACCGGAGCGCATGGGCTGATACCCGAGCGCGCCTCGCCCTATGCCGTGCGGATGGAGTGGCGCCTGGTGGGCCAGGACTGGCGGCTGTACGACCTGCGCTGGGAGTGAAACGCGTTCAGCCACCGAGGAACAGCCGGGTGGCCAGGCGCATCAGCTCCAGCACCGGACGGTCCAGCATGGGCAGGGTGAAGGCAATGCCGATCAGCCCCGCCGTCAGCGTGAGCGGGAAGCCGATGGCGAACGCGTTCATCTGCGGCGCGATGCGCGAAATGAAGCCCAGCACGATGTTGATGAACAGCAGCATGCCGATCATGGGCAGCGCGATCCACAGGCCGTAGCGGAACACCACCGCGCCCAGCTCGTGCAGGCGCAGGCGGGCGATGGCCTCGAATGCGCCGCCACCGACCGGGAAGGTCTCGAAGCTGGCGATCACCACCTGCAACAGCATCAGGTGTCCGCCCATCACGACGAACAGCAGCATGGTGGTGTTGCCGAAAAAGCGGCCCACCGTGCTGGTCTGTGCATTGGTGGTGGGATCGAAGAAGCCCGCAAAGTTCAGGCCCATCTGCAGGCCGATGAGTTCGCCGGCCAGTTCGACCGCCGAGAACACCACCCGCACCGCCAGCCCGATGGCCACCCCGACGACCACCTGCTGCACGACGGTCTCGAGGGCACGCGGGTCGGTCAAGCCGATCAGGGGTTGCTCGGGCAGACCGGCCTGCGCGCAGATGGCCACCAGCATGGCCAGCGCCACCCGGCTGCGCATGGGTACCGAGCGGGCCGAGAAAATGGGCGCGCTGGAGAACACCGCAAGCACGCGCAGGAAGGGCCAGAACACCGGCATCACCAGCCCCATGATGTCGGCCTCGGTGAAGGTGGGCATGGGTGGCTCCCCGGGGTCGGCCTCGGACGCTCAGATGGCGTAGTTGGGGATCGAGAGGATGGTGCTGCGGATGAACTCGACCATCGTGGTCATCATCCAGGGGCCGGCCATGGCGAACACCGCGAT
>JALOSN010000314.1 GCA_025458415.1 Hydrogenophaga sp. | reverse complement strand
CGAGGCGTCGATGGTGGCGAAGGTGCCCTCCAGCGTGCCCCAGTCCAGCAGGTCGATCCACTGGTCGAGCGCGGGGGTCTGGCCCCGAAGGGCCAGGGTGCCGCCCAGGGCCAGCCGGCCCGAGACGCTCAGGCGGTCGTCGTCCAGCGCCAGCAGGCCGTGCGGCGAGAGGATGACGTCCACCAGGTCGCGCTGGCCGCCACCCAGGTGCAGTTCGTCCAGGCCCGTGAGGGTGTGCGCCTGCAGCAGGCCACCGGTCTGCTCGAAACGGGAGTGGCCGTCATGCCCGCGAACTCGGTCGGCCAGCAGTTGGCCCCCCTGGAGTTGGTAGATTCCCTTGCCATCGGCGCCGAAACCCAGCGTCAGGTCGTCCTGCAAGGCGACTTGTCCACCGGTCTGCAACATGCTGCCCCCGCCGAACATGCCGACGACGACGCTCTGGCCGCCCAGCAGCCCGCCATGCATCGCGTAGCGCCCCTGGTGTCGCGGGTCGTCCGTCACCCGCACCCCCACGCGCAGCTCGCCCACCGTGGCGATGCCCCCGAACTGCTCCACCTCGCCGCCGATCATCTGCCCCACCACCCACTGGTCGGCCAGCACCCGGCTGAGGCGGTTGTCGCCGATCTCATCGGACAGGGTCAGCGTCGCCGCCCGGCCCAGGGCGCCCACGTTCAGGCGGCCGACCGTCACCGAGCCCCAGGCCATCGCCAAGGTGCCGCCGGCGAGGTTCATGGTGGTCAGCTCCCGTCGCTCGCTGGCGCGGATCTGCTGGGCCTCCAGGCGTCCTTCGCGCAAGTTCACTTCGGCACCACCGCCCTCGCTGGAGAGGTCGAGGGCCTCGGACAGCGCCACGCGGCCGCCATCCACGTGCAGCGTCGCGCGCTGGCTGCGGCCGACGGTCATGCTGCGACCGTCCAGCCGGCCGCCCAGGGCCTGCAGCGTGACGGCATAGACCGAGGTCGGACCGTCGCGATCGCCCCCCAGGGCGATCTGCTGGAAGCTGGCCAGGCCGGCGTCCAGCACGAAGTGGCCCGTGAGCCGGTTGCCGACCACGAGTTGCTCGGCGACCAGCGAACCGCCCCGCTGGCGCAGCGTGCTGACGCCATCGACCTGCAGCCGAGCCAGGGGGCGCTGGGCGCCGTCCTCGTCGTAGTGCACCTCGGTCGGGCGCTGGGCAAGCAGCACCGCGTTCTGGCCCGCCTGCGGCGAGCCGGCGGGCAGTCCGTCCTCGGTCGTCCAGCACGGTGCGCGCCAGTCCAGCGTGCCCTGGCAGTCGCGCCAGACGACGGTGACCGGGGCGGCCTGGGCCTCGGGCGGACTCGGGGCGAGCAGGCCCAGCGCGGCCGTCAGCAGGGCGGGCGTCCAGACCCGAGACCGCATCGGGATGAAGCGGGGGAGCGTGCGGTGGACAGCGCGGGGGTGGGCGGGCATGGCGATCGGTTCCTCGACAAGACGCGGCCGGGATCGGCCTCTGTTCGGTCAAGGGCGATCGGGCCCTCGAAACTGTCAGGACCGAGGGTTTGTCCCAGGGGGCTCCGTCGACGCCGCCTCGGTGCCCAGGCGTTCGCGCAGGGTGCGCGCCGCCCGATGGGTGGGGCCGCGCGCGGGAAGCGCAGCCCACGCGGGCCGGGCGTCGGCCAGGCGGCGGGCGGCGTCGGCCCTCAGGCCGGCGCGCGCCTCGGCGTCGGCCTGCTCCACCGCCAGCGCGGCGCGGGCCGGGTGGCGAGCGGGCCACATCCGCACGGCCAGCGCCTCGGCTTGCGCGTAGTGCGCCACAGCCTCGGTGCCGCGGCCCTGCGCCAGCGCCAGGCGTCCTTGCAGCCGGTGCCACTGCAGTTGCTGCGGCCGTCGCCACCGGGGCACATCGCCCTGCCATGGCGCCAGCGCGGCCGCCGCCTGCGGCGTTTCGCCCAGCGCCAGCATCACCTCGGCCTGCTGCAGGGCGCTGCCCACGTGCTCGGCCTGATCGCGCGACAGGGCCGTGCGGCGCACGGCGGCGGCGGCCTCGGCCAGCGGGCGCGCTTCCTCGGGCCGGCCTTCGCGCAGCAGCCAGCGGGCCAGGTTGTGTTCGGCCCGGGCGATCGCGAGGTCGCCCGCGGGCAGACGCGCCCGGCGCAGCGCCAGCGAGCGCCGCAGCACGGCCTCGGCCTCGGCCTGCTCCGCGTCTTCCAGTGCGGTGCCCAGGTTGTTGAGGGCGTGGCTCAGGCCCAGGTGGTCGGGGCCGTAGACCCGTTCGCCCACGGCCACGGCCTGCCGGTAGCGCGCGATGGCCTCGTCGATGCGGCCGGCGTCCTGCAGTGTGTTGCCCAATTCATTCAGGGCGATCTGAACGTCGCTGGTGTCGCGACCCAGCAAGGCTTCACGCTGCCTCAGGATCTCCTCCAGCAGCGGCAGCGCCTCATCGCGGCGGTCCTGCCGGTTGAGGTTCTGCGCCAGCGTCTGCATCGTGTTCATGGTGCTGGGGTGCAGGGGCCGCAGCAGCCGCTGCTTCATGGCCAGCGATTCACGGTACAGGCGTTCGCCCTCGGCCAGCGCGCCCCGCGCGGTGTGCAGCATCCCCAGGTGGTGCAATGTGCGGGCCACCAGCACGTGTTCGGCGCCCAGGTGCTGTCGGCGCAGCGCCAACGCGCGCTCGAGGTGCGTCGCCGCCTCGTCGTGGCGCGACAGCCGGGTGAGCACGAAGCCCAGCACGTCGGAGGTGTCGGCCAGTCCCATCAGGTCGCCGGACTCGGTGGCGCCCTGCAGCAGCGCCAGCGCCCGGCGGGCCGAGGCCTCGGCCCGCGCGGGCTCGTTGCCGTTGCCCAGCAGCACGGCGATGCGGGTGTGCAGCTTGGCTTCCTCGCGGCGCAGGCCGTCGCGCGGCAGGCGCCGCTCGGCGGCGAGGGCGGCCTCCAGCAGGGGGCGCCCGCGGTCCACCAGCACGCGGGCCGGGATATCGGGTTGCCCACTCTGCGACGGGTCGGCCCCCTCGAACAGCCCCACCAGAAAATCGGCCGCCTGCTGGGCTGCTGCGGCCTCGTGCCGGGCCAGGGCCTCCGCCTGCAGCGCGCGGTCGCGTTCCTGGGCCAGCTGGGCGGTGAAGCCGGCCACCAGCAGCAGCGCCGTGCTGCCGGCCAGCGCCCACGGCCATTGTCGGCGCAGCAGCTTGCCGCCGCGGTAGGTCCAGCCGGCAGGCAGGGCCTGAAGCGGTTCGTGACGGCGCCATCGACTCAGATCGGCCTGCAGTTCTGCCACATCGCGGTAGCGCTGGGAGGGCTGCTCGGCCATGGTGCGGTCCAGCAGAGCCTTCAGCTCGCGCTGGCGCAGTCCGCGCGGGGTCTGGGGGGGCGGCAGGCCCTTCAGCAGCGTCTGCAGCAGCCGGCCCAGGCTGTAGATGTCGCTGGCCGG
>JALOSN010000313.1 GCA_025458415.1 Hydrogenophaga sp. | reverse complement strand
AGAGGCCCACGTTCGTGGCCGACTGGTCGATGATGACCTGGGGCTCGGGGGCGTCCGCGGGCCACTGGGTTGCGTCGTCGAAGTGGAGGACCACCGGCGCCAGGGCAGTGCCTGTGGCGGGGCCGCCCAGGTTGTGCCCGCCGCCCGTGTCGATCAGGTTGATGACCTTCTTACTGCGGCAGATGATGCGGTCGCCCGCCGCCACGTTGCCGGCCCAGGACCACGTGTTGGTCATGGCGCCGTAGGTGCCGCGCGTCGATGCGGCGCTGGGCCACATGGCGAGGCGGTTGGTCAGCCAGCCGAAGCAGCCACCGTTGCCGCCAGCCCAGGTGGGCGCCGCGGGCATGCCGGTGATGCCGGTCCAGGCCAGGGCGGTCAGGCCGTTGTAGGCCGCGCTTCCCGCCCGGGTCATGATCTCCAGCACGGCGCCCGTCGCGCGAGCGAAGACCACGTCCTGCACCCGGCCCTGCCGCCAGCCTGCGGCGATGGCCGCCACGGTCACGGTGTTGCCTGCCCGGTTGATGGCGGCAGCGAGGTTGCTCGCCAGGGTGGCCCCGGCGCCGGCGTTGAACTGGTTGTTCGTCGCGCCGCTGGCCACGCACGCCAGCGAGGCACCCATCACGCTGAAGGTGTTGCCTGCCGTGGCCGTGGCGCCCGTCAGGTCGATGCTGCAGGTTGCGCTGGCGGTGCTGGGCGATGCCGAGGTGCCGTCACCGTCCTGCGGCACGCCCCACAGGGCAGCGGCAGGCGCCGCAATCGGCTGGCCATACTGCGAGGTCATCGCCGTGGCGACGGCGACCGTCTGCGATGGGGTGATGGTGTAGGCCCCGGTTCGGCCGCCCGCAGCCGCAGCCGTCACGCGCGTGCCAGGGGCGACGCCGGGGCCAGTCACCTCGGAGCCAACGCCGATCACGCCGCTGGCCACGGCACTGACCGTCATGGTGGTGGTGCTGATGGTGGCCGTGAACGCAGCCGCGCCATAGGCGCCGTGATCGCAATACAGGTCAGCCACGGTAGACCTCCGCATCAGTGGCTGGCGCGCCGAGGACTGCGGCCTTCTTCTCGGGCGTCATCGGGCCGCTGCCGGGAAACGCCGGATGTGCCGAGGGCTGACCTGCGGCGATCAGCATGTCCATGAGGGCGATCGTTTTGGGGTTGCGGAGGTCCACATACTTGCGGTCCCGAAGCATCTCCATCGCGGCCACGCACACCGGATGCGTGGACACAGCCAGGGCTAGTGCATCCACGCCAAGGCGGTCCTTGAAAGGCCCGGGGTAGAGCCAGTACGCGGAGGCCGGCAGTTCGGGCGCGGCCGGCGGCGCGGGCTCGTCCACCAGCGTGTGGTCGTGGGTGGCGAACTCCATGCCCGACCATTCGACCGGGGCCTCGGCTTGGTAGCGGTACACCTCGGCGCCGTCGGCACGTCGGGTCACTCGGTAGGTGCGCATCACTGCACCCCAAACAGATTGGAGTAGCCCATGTTCGGCGTGATGCGCTGCGGCCCGTCGCGCCACCGCTGCAGCCCTCCAGCCCGCAGGTAAGCCTCGATCAGCTCCCAGCAGTGCCAGCGGTCCTCCGCGTGCCAGTCGGCGCGGAAGAGGCGACCGAACACAGCCAGGTAGTCGTACCCCTTCCCCACCTGCTCGGCCAACCAGCGGTCAGCACCGGCCTTGTCGGGCAGGACGAACTTCAGGATCTCGATGCGGCTGTACCGCTGACGCCATGGCTCGACGTGAATCGCTCGGACGCCGTGCAGCGTCGTCGCCTCGATGACGTGATCGTTGCGAAGCAGGATCCCGCCGTGCGACCAGTTGCGGGTCGGCCCGTTGTCGAAGTGGCGGATCAGCGCGCCGCCGATCGTGTGGGAGCGGCAGACGAGGATGCGCGCGGTGCCGGGCTGCTTCTGCATGGTGAGGCCACGGTGGAGGGGACCGCGGCACGCTGCCATGCTTGGCGCAGGCCTCCTACCCCCGGCGCCGCGGCGTGTGGTCCGGGTAGGTGCGCTCCCAGCGGATCTGGCCGCTCGCGCTGTGCACCACGACCTGGGCCCGGCCGCCACCGCGGAAGTGCTGCTTGGCGGCGGCCACGGCCAGCTCGACGGCATTGCGCTGAGAGGCCTCGGGCAGCTCGAGGCCGCCGACTCGGACCCACCATCCCGGCAGCCCTTCGCGCTTCTGCACGCGGATGACGACTCGCTTCATTGGGTGGCCCTCACGGCTTCGTAGGCTCGCTCGCAGGCGAGGCCGGAGATGCGGGCCTGATCGGCGTAGCCAGCAAGCGCTCGTAGTCGCGCCTCAGCGCGTCCGAGCACGTCGGCGAACACCAGGCCGGTACCTCCGGTTGCCGGGCCTGGGCCGGCAGCGGGGGGATCGGCTGCGGTGGCGATGGCCAGGGCAATGACGTGCTGCCGCAGCCGGCCAGCAAGGTCAGCGGCAGCAGCAGCATCGCGGCGAGCAGCCGCTGCAGTTCGTTCGGCATCGGATTGCACCTTCTCCACTGCCCTCTCCTGCGCCTGGCGCAGGCGGAGGGCGTCACTGACGGCCGCCTCTCGGGCGACGGCCACCTCCTCGCGCAGCTCGGCCACCTCACGGTCAGCCGACTGGCCACGCACCCACCACGCGCCGGCGCCGCCGGCGAGCGCACCCACCAGCAGGCCAGCGGCTGCGGCGCCCACGATCCAGGTCGGCGAGAAGATCACTTGCCCAGCCCCTTCTCGACGGCCTTCTGGGCCACGTTGCCGACGATGTAGGCCCCGACGGTGGCGATGACCACGGCCTGGTACACGTCGCCGCTGATGACGGCCGTGGCCACCAGCCAGTGGGCCGACCCCAGCGCCAGCAGAGCGACGATGAACTTGCGGCTGCCGTAGCGGTTCATCCTGCGGCCCCCAGCGCCGGCGGCCGGCCTTCGCACAGCGCCCGCTCCTGCTGGCGGCGCACGACCAGGCCGAAGCACTGGTTCGAGCGCACGCGGCAGTCCTTACCCTGGAACAGGGTCCAGCGGTCGAACTCGGCGCAGGCGCCGGCATAGTCGCCGGCGTTGAGCTTGCGCACCATGGTCGAGCTGCAGAACGCGGCCGGGCCGACGTTGTACGAGAAC
>JALOSN010000312.1 GCA_025458415.1 Hydrogenophaga sp. | reverse complement strand
TCCCCGTCATCCGATTTCCGCTCCCCAGCGAGCACCCGCCCGGCAGCAGACCGCGGCGGATCACCAGGAGACATCCATGTTGTTGACCAAGAAGTCTTCGTCCAGTGGCGCGCAGGGTCCACGCGCCCACACCAGTTTTGTGCAGCACCTGCAGCGCGGTCTTTCGAGCGCCCTGCCGACCATGGACCGGCGCGCCTTCCTGCGCCGCTCGGGGTTGGGTGTCGGGGTCGGTCTGGCCGCTTCCCAGCTCACGCTGGTCAAGAAAGCGCATGCGGCCAAGGGTGGCTCGATTGATGGCACCGGCAAGATCGAGGTCAAGCGCACCGTCTGCACGCACTGTTCGGTCGGTTGTGCCACCGATGCTGTCGTCGAGAACGGCGTCTGGACCCGCCAGGAGCCGGTGTTCGATTCGCCAATCAACCTGGGCGCCCATTGCGCCAAAGGTGCCTCGCTGCGCGAGCACGGCCATGGGGAATACCGCCTGCGCTACCCGATGAAGCTGGTCAATGGCAAATACCAGCGCATCACCTGGGACGAGGCCTACACCGGCATCGTGGCCAAGATGAAGTCGCTGCGCGAGGCCAGCGGCCCCGACTCGGTCTATTTCATCGGATCGTCCAAGCACAACAACGAGCAGGCCTACCTGCTGCGCAAGTTTGTCAGCTTCTGGGGCACCAACAACTGCGACCACCAGGCCCGCATCTGCCACTCCACCACGGTGGCCGGTGTGGCCAACACCTGGGGTTACGGTGCCATGACCAACTCGTACAACGACATGCAGAACAGCAAGGTCGCTTTGTACATCGGATCCAATGCTGCCGAAGCCCACCCGGTGTCCCTGCTGCACATGCTGCACGCCAAGGAGACCGGCTGCAAGATGATCGTGGTTGACCCGCGATTCACCCGCACCGCGGCCAAGGCCGACGAGTTCGTGCGTATCCGTTCGGGTACCGACATTCCCTTCCTGTTCGGTCTGCTCTACCACATCTTCAAGAACGGCTGGGAAGACAAGAAGTACATCAACGACCGCGTCTTCGGCATGGAGGCGGTCAAGGCCGACATCATGGCCAAGTGGACGCCGGACAAGGTGGAAGAGGCCTGCGGTGTCAAGGAAGAGCAGATGCTCAAGGTGGCCCGCATGCTGCACGAGAACAACCCGGGCACCATCGTCTGGTGCATGGGCCAGACCCAGCACACCATCGGCAACGCCATGGTCCGTGCGTCCTGCATCCTGCAGCTGGCGCTGGGCAATGTGGGCAAGAGCGGCGGCGGCACCAACATCTTCCGCGGCCACGACAACGTGCAGGGCGCCACCGACGTGGGCCCGAACCCGGACTCGCTGCCCGGCTACTACGGCCTGGCCGCCGGTTCCTGGAAGCACTATGCCGCCACCTGGGGCGTCGACTACGACTGGATCAAGAGCCAGTACGCCGAAGGCATGATGGAGAAACCCGGCATCACCGTCTCGCGCTGGATCGACGGTGTGCTGGAGAACAACGACCTGATCGACCAGGGCCCGAACATCCGCGGCATGTTCTTCTGGGGACATGCACCCAACTCCCAGACCCGCGGCCTCGAAATGAAGCGGGCCATGGACAAGCTGGACCTGCTGGTGGTGATCGATCCCTATCCGTCGGCCACCGCGTCCATGGCGGCCATGCCCGGCAAGGCGGAGGACCTGAATCCCAACCGCGAGGTCTATCTGCTGCCGGCTGCCACGCAGTTCGAGACCAGTGGCTCCTGCACGGCGTCCAACCGGTCCATCCAGTGGCGCGAGCAGGTGATCGAGCCGCTGTGGGACAGCCGCACCGATCACATGATCATGTACCAGCTGGCGGACAAGCTCGGTTTTGCCAAGGAACTGTGCAAGAACTTCCAGATGGTCAAGGGCAAGGGCGGCATGGAAGAGCCCATGGTCGAGGACATCCTGCGCGAAATCAACCGCAGCGTCTGGACCATCGGCTACACCGGCCAGAGCCCGGAGCGGCTGAAGGCCCACATGCGCAACATGAACGCCTTCGATGTCAAGACGCTCAAGTGCAAAGGCAAGGTGGTGGACAAGGAAACCGGCTACGACATGTCCGGTGACTACTTCGGTTTGCCGTGGCCCTGCTATGGCACACCGCAGATCAAGCACCCGGGTTCTCCCAACCTGTACGACACCTCCAAGCACGTGATGGACGGGGGCGGCAACTTCCGCGCCAACTTCGGCGTCGAGCGCGAAGGTGTCAGCCTGCTGGCCGAGGACGGATCGCATTCCGTGGGTGCCGAGATCACCACGGGCTACCCCGAGTTCGATCACGTGCTGCTCAAGAAGCTGGGCTGGTGGGACGACCTGTCCGAAGAGGAGAAGACGAAGGCCGAAGGCAAGAACTGGAAGACCGACCCGACCGGCGCCATCATCCGGGTCGCCATGGCCCACGGTTGCCACCCCTTCGGCAACGCCAAGGCCCGCGCCGTGGTGTGGAACTTCCCCGATGCCATTCCACAGCACCGCGAGCCCATCTACGGAACCCGCCCGGATCTGATGGCCAAGTACCCCAGCCACGACGACCAGAAGACCCGTTGGCGCCTGCCCATCCTCTACAAGTCTCTCCAGCAGAAGAACCTGGAGGAAAAGATCCACGAGAAATTCCCGCTGATCATGACCTCCGGCCGTCTGGTCGAGTACGAGGGTGGCGGCGAGGAAACCCGCTCCAACCCCTGGCTGGCCGAACTGCAGATCAACCCGGCCACCGCCTCCGAGCGCGGCATCCGCAACGGCGAGCGGGTCTGGGTCAGCACCCCCACCGGCGCCCGCATCAACGTGCAGGCGCTGGTGACCGAGCGGGTTGATCGCGAGACGGTGTTCCTGCCCTTCCATTTCTCGGGCCGCTGGCAGGGTGAGGACATGAAGCCCTACTACCCCGATGGGGCGTTCCCCATCGTGCGGGGCGAGGCGGTCAATACCGCGACCACCTACGGTTACGACATCGTGACCATGATGCAGGAGACCAAGACCACGGTCTGCAACGTGAGCAAAGCATGACCCCCACGCTTTTCACTTCGTGTAATGCGCTGCCCCCCGAGGGGGCGCGTTTTCCCCTGGGGCGGCCCGGCGGGAAAACCCATCGCTAAGGAGACATCATGGCAAGAATGAAATTCATCTGTGACGCCGAGCGCTGCATCGAGTGCAATGGCTGTGTCACGGCCTGCAAGAACGAGCACGAGGTGCCCTGGGGCGTGAACCGCCGTCGTGTGGTGACCCTCAATGATGGTGTGCCGGGTGAGAAATCGATCTCGGTGGCCTGCATGCACTGCAGCGACGCGCCCTGCATGGCCGTCTGCCCGGTCAACTGCTTCTACCGCACCGACGAAGGCGTCGTGCTGCACGACAAGGACGTGTGCATCGGCTGCGGCTACTGCAGCTACGCCTGCCCGTTCGGTGCCCCCCAGTTCCCCAGCCAGGGCACCTTCGGAGTCCGCGGCAAGATGGACAAGTGCACCTTCTGTGCCGGCGGTCCCGAGGCCCACGGCAGCCAGTCCGAGTTCGAGAAGTACGGCCGCAACCGGCTGGCCGAAGGCAAGCTGCCGGCGTGCGCCGAGCAGTGCTCGACCAAGGCCTTGCTCGCCGGTGATGGCGACGTGGTGGCCGACATCTTCCGCCGAAGTCTGGGGCTGGGGCACCGCCTACGGTAGCGCACAAGGAGCCAAGTCATGATGAAACTGCGTCGCACCGCCACCATCGCCGCGGCCGCGCTGGGAACCCTTGCCCTGGTGGCCTGTGGAGACCAGCCGCAGGAACTGCAGGGTCAGGCCATCAAGAGCGACCAGGCACCCCATGTCGGTGTGGGCCAGAGCCAGTATGTCCAGGGAGGCTGGAAACCGGGTGACCGGACCAGCTGGGAGCAGCAGCTCAAGGCCCGGGCGGTGTACGGCCAGAACGACTACGCTCGCATGAGCAACTAACCGACGCGAGGAGCGCTTCATGCCAAGGCAAATGATGGCCGGTCTTCGCCGGCTCGTGTCACCCCTGGGCTGGTCGGCCGTCCTGTTGTGGCTCGGTCTGGGCTGGGCCCAGGCACAGTCGCTGCGGGTCGAGCCGGTACAGGATGATCCGGCGCCCCCGGCGGCCGCGACACCCCAGCAGCAGGGGGGCATCCGCAGCGCCAACATTTTCGAGATCGCACCCGACGCGAGCGCCGATCCGAATTACGCCACCCAGTCCAACGCCCAGCGCGGGCAGGTGCAGCCGGGCAACAACTCGCCCATGTGGCGCGATGTCAGCAAGGGGGTGACAGGTTACTCCAGCCTGCCCGATGCGGAGGCGGGCAACCTGATCCAGGGCTTCGTGCAGTACCCGGGCTCGCGTTTCACCACCGCCGGAGAGGCGTGGCGGCAGGTGCGAAACAACTGGATCATTCCCTATGGCGGGTCGCTCCTGCTGATTGTGCTGCTGGCCATCGCGCTGTTCTATTTCAGCAAGGGCACCATACGTCTGCATGGCAAGGAGACAGGCCGACTGATCGAGCGGTTCACCTATGTCGAGCGGGCCGCCCACTGGACCAACGCGATCGCTTTCGTGGTGCTGGCGGTCTCGGGCATCATCATGGCCTTCGGCAAGTTCTTCCTGCTGCCTGTGATGGGCAGCACGCTGTTCGGCTGGCTGGCCTACGCCATGAAGAACGCCCACAACTTTGCCGGGCCCCTGTTTGCCGTTTCGCTGCTGGTGGTCATCATCACGTTCGCCCGCGACAACCTGCCCTCCAAGGGCGACCTGACCTGGCTGCTCAAGGGTGGCGGTCTGCTGGGCGCACACGAGGTGCCTTCGCACCGCTTCAACGCCGGGGAAAAGGTGTTGTTCTGGGGCGGCGTGTTTGCCATTGGCATCGTTGTCGTCGCCACCGGCCTGTTCCTGGACAAGATCCTGCCTGTGTTCGACTACACCCGCGCCAACATGCAGGTGGCCCACATGGTTCACGCCAGCGCAGCGGTGCTGATGATGGCGATGTTCATGGGGCACATCTACATGGGCACGCTGGGCATGTCCGGTGCCTACCAGGCCATGAAGACGGGCTACGTCGACGAAACCTGGGCCAAGGAGCACCACGAGCTCTGGTACGACGACATCAAGGCCGGCAAGATTCCGGCCCAGCGCAGCAAGACCGATCCTGCCGTGCCCGTGACGACGGCCAAGGCCTGAGGAGTTCACCGATGAAAAAACTGTTCTTGATACTGGGTCTGGTGGTCTTGTCGACCGGTGCCCTGGCCAAGCTGCCGGTGCCCGTGCTCGATGACGCTGCCAAGGCCAAGGCCGAAGAAGCGAAAGCCAAGACCGCACACGCGGGCAAGGTGGAAGCCTACAAGTTGTGCCTGTCCATGGAGCGGGCTGCCTCCAACCATTTCAAGACCGTGGCCGCGGCCGGCAAGACCGCCAAGCCGCCGCAGGCGTCTCCTGCCTGCACCGATCCGGGTGCGTTCGTGTGGCCTGCACCCGCGACGGCCACCGCGCCGGCTGCTGCACCGGCCGCTCCCGCAGCACCGGCCAAGAAGTCCTGATGCGTCCCGCCGGTTTTCCGGTGGGCGTATGCTTGTGGGCATGAACCTGGCCGACCTGCCGAATCTCACACCCTCCACGGCGTCCACGCTGCCTCGGCTGACCCAGGCCAGGGCCAGCCTCACGCGCGAGGTGTCTGTGGTGGACGAGTCGGGACAGTCCCGGACCATTCGCATTCCGGCCGAACGCGACCTCACCGTCTATGTGGACAAGCGCGAGCTGGTGACGCTCATGACCCTGGGCTCGCAGCCGGAGTGGCTGGTGCTGGGTTACCTGCTCAACCAGCGCCTCGTGGCGGGCGTGCACGACATCGAGTCCGTCACCGTGGACTGGGACGTGGGCGCGGCAGCGGTGGTGACGCGATCGGGCATCGACCGCATCGAGGAACGCACCGCACGCCGGGTGGTCACCACCGGTTGCGGGCAGGGCAGTGTGTTCGGTGGGCTCATGGATGACGTTGACCGCATCGTGCTGCCCCCCCAGACCCGGCTGCGCCAGTCGCAGCTGTACGACATCGTCAACACCATCCGGCTGTACGACAGCACCTACAAGACGGCGGGTTCCGTGCACGCCTGCGCACTGTTTGTGGACGACCGCCTCCAGCTGTTCGTGGAGGACGTGGGCCGACACAACGCCGTGGACACCATCGCCGGCTGGATGGCCTTGCATCCCGCCCTGCCCGAAGGCGAAAGGGTGTTCTACACGACGGGTCGGCTGACCAGTGAAATGGTGATCAAGTCGGCCCAGATGGGTGTGCCGGTGGTGATCTCGCGCAGCGGCATCACCGAAATGGGCCTGCATGTGGCCCAGCGCGTGGGGCTGTGCGCCGTGGGCCGTGCCACGCACAGGCGTTTCTTCTGCTTCTCGCACCCGCAGCGCATCGTGTTCGATGCCGTGCCGGCCGAAGCGGGCGCACCCTGAACCGCCCCGCCTGACGGGCATACACTCCTCGGTGAGAGGGTGGCGGGTCAGCCCGGCGTGTCCGACGCCTTGCCATCCAGAGAGCCCCCTTATCCGGAAAGACCCGACCGCCATGAGCCGCGACGTCCACATCATCGACCACCCTCTGGTCCAGCACAAACTCACGCTGATGCGCCGCAAGGACACCAGCACCAAGAGTTTCCGCGAGCTGGTGCACGAACTCTCGGCCTTGCTGGCCTATGAACTCACCCGCGACATGCCGATGCAGCACATCGAGATCGAGAC
>JALOSN010000311.1 GCA_025458415.1 Hydrogenophaga sp. | reverse complement strand
AGTGGCCACGCCAGACCTGACCCAGCGCCATCAAATGATGGAGATGCGCATGGACATGATGCAGAACATGATGGAAATGATGATGCAGCGCATGCCGCCGTCGCCCGCCAAACCCGGCGCCCAGTGAGCGCGCCGACGTTCTGACGCTGTTCTTGTTTTCGTATCCAGTTCAGGAGATTGTGTGATGTCGATGTTTTCACGGCGACAGTTTCTGGGCAGCATGGGCGCAATGGGGGCCGCAGCCGCCTACCCGGGTGCCTGGGCCGCCTCAGCCACGCCGTCAGGCCTTTCTACCGACGAGGTCCTGCGCCTTGAAGCGCAGGCGACGGGCTTTTTCAACCCCTTGCGCCTGCCGGGCACCAGTGGCCTCTTCGGGGTGCTGCCCGTGACGGACTTCAAGGAAGTCCATGTGGTCCGCAGCGAGATCGAGGTGCTGCCGGGGCAGCGCACCCCCGTCCTGGCCTATGCCGTGGAGTCGGGCGGCAAGAAATTCCTCAACCCGGCGCTGCTGGCCCGACAGGGCGATCAGATGCGGGTCAAGCTGATCAACCGCATCGATCAGCCCACCGTCATCCACTGGCACGGCCTGAGCGTGGATTCGCGCAACGACGGCAACGGGCTCCACGTGGTGGCGCCGGGCCAGCAGATGGACTACGCCTTCACCGTGCAGGACCGGTCCTCGATGTACTGGTACCACCCCCATGCGCACGGCTTCATTCCCCGGCAGGCCTACCACGGGTTGGCCAGCTTGCTCTTCGTCGAAGACGAAGACGAAGCCACCCTGCGCAAGGAACTGGCACTGGCTCTGGGTGAATCCGAGATCCCGCTGGTGCTGCAGGACAAGGAATTCGATGCACAGGGACGCCTCCAGTACGCGCCCAGCGCCGCCCAGTCTTTTGGTGGCTGGGTGGGCAGCAGGATGATGGTCAACCTGACCGAGCGTCCGGTGCTCAAGGCGGGTCGCCGCATCGTGCGTTTCCGGCTGCTCAACGGGAGCAACGCGCGCAGCTACCGGCTGGCGTTCCTGCAACAAGGCCGGGCCCTGGGCTTCTACCTGGCGGGCTCGGACGGGGGATTGCTGGCCCAGCCCGTGCGTATCGATCAGACCTTCCTTTCGCCCGGTCAGCGGCTGGATGTGCTGGTGGATTTCCGGGAAGCCGAAGGCGGTCGGCCGGTGACCCTGGCCTCGCTGCCCTTCGATCCGATGCACCAGGAGGGTGGACACGATATGGCTGCGATGGACCACAGCCAACACGGTGCGGCCCAGGGCACCTCTGAGCCCGCAACCATGGCCATGGAAGGCGACGCGCGGGCGCTGATGCGTATCGACCTGACGGCAACCGAAGCGCTCTATGACCGGCGCATGCCGACCCGGCTGTCCAGCCTAGCCGCACCAGTGGAACTGGCGGGCACCCCGCGCCGCATGCAACTGGGCCACGACGGCAAAGGCCACTGGACGATCAACGGTGGCGTGTTCGACCACGCTGCCGTGCCGCTGACAGTGCAGCGTGGTGCGCGTGAGACCTGGCTGATCGAGAACGCCGAACGCAGCATGCCGCACCCCATGCACTTGCACGGCTTCTCGTTCCGGGTGCTCGAACGCCTGGGCAGCCCGGACCAGATCCGTCCCCTGGCAGGGGCACGCGGTCTGCTGCCGCAGGACCTGGGCGTAGTGGACACGCTGCAGGTCTGGCCGGGCGAGTCGGTCAAGATCGCCATCGACTTCTCGCACCCGCACACCGGCGACCAGGACTACGTCTTTCACTGCCACACGCTGGAACATGCCGAGGCGGGAATGATGATGCGGTACGCAGTCAAAGCCTAGGCAACGGAGCACCAGACACCATGAACCACGACCATAACGAAGCCCATGTGCCTTCTTTCTGGCGGCGCCCGGCCGGCATGGCGCTGGCAACGGCTGCCTTGATCGCGGGCTTCTACCTGCTGCGAGAGCACTGGGGCCATGTTATGGGCTTCTGGCCCTATCTGTTGTTGCTGGCCTGCCCACTGATGCACCTGATGCATGGAAATGGTCATGGAGGACATGATCGGCATCCGCAGGCACCCGGTCGCGCACAGGACGACAAGCAGTAGGCCCATGGACATGAGCACACACCAGCACCACAGCAGCCACACCCCACCGACCGTGCCCGCGTCGCCCACCGACCTCAAGGACCCGGTGTGCGGCATGAAGGTCACGCCGCAGTCGGCACACACGCTGAAACACGAGGGGCGACCCTACTACTTCTGCAGTGCCAAGTGCCAGGGCAAGTTCGCGGCGAACCCGCTGCAGTACCTCGTGTCCACGGCACCAGCGGACTCTGCGCCAGCCACCGCCGGCACCGTCTACACCTGCCCGATGCACCCAGAGATTCGCCAGGACCATCCGGGCAACTGTCCCAAATGCGGCATGACGCTGGAGCCCTTGCTGCCGGAAATCGAAGACGACGACAACCCGGAGTTGCGCGATTTTCAGCGCCGCTTCTGGTGGACGCTGCCACTGACCGCCGGGGTGTTTGTGCTCGCCATGTTTGGCCACCGCCTCCAGTGGATGGACATGTCCGCGCAGAGCTGGGTCGAGCTCCTCTTGTCCATTCCCATCGTGCTGTGGGCGGGTTGGCCGTTCTTTTCTCGTGGCTGGCAGTCGGTGATGCATCGCAGTCCCAACATGTGGACCTTGATCGGTCTTGGCACGGGGGCCGCGTTTGTCTACAGCGTGGTCGCGACGGTCGCGCCACAGGTGTTCCCGGATTCGTTCATTTCCATGGGCCGCGTCGCCGTGTACTTCGAGGCGGCCGCCGTGATCATTTCGCTCACGCTGTTGGGCCAGGTGCTCGAACTCAAGGCCCGGTCGCAGACCTCGACGGCCATCAAGTCGCTGCTCGGATTGGCTCCCAAGACGGCCCGCCGCATCCGCGCCGACGGCACCGAAGAGGACGTGCCGCTGAACCATGTGCATGTGGGTGACGTGCTGCGCGTGCGCCCCGGCGAAAAAGTGCCGGTGGACGGCGAGGTGACCGAAGGCGGCAGTGCGGTCGATGAATCCATGCTCACGGGCGAGCCGATGCCGGTGGCCAAACGGGTGGGCGACAAGGTGATTGG
>JALOSN010000310.1 GCA_025458415.1 Hydrogenophaga sp. | reverse complement strand
CTGGCCCAGGGCCTGGGCCTGAAAGCGCGCGGGATCAATTTTCCCGGTCACTTCATGGTCAAGGTCAACCTGCCGGCCGGACAGGTGGTGATCGATCCTTTCTCGGGGCAGTCGCTCAGCCGCGAAGACCTGTCGGAACGCCTGGAGCCCTACAAGCGACGCCAGGGGCTGGTCGACGACTACGATGTGCCGGTGGGCCTGTACCTGCAGCCGGCCGCCTCACGGGACATCGTGGCGCGCATCCTGCGCAATCTCAAGGAGATCCACCGCACCCAGGAGGACTGGTTGCGTCTGATCGCGGTGCTGGACCGCTTGCTGATCCTGCTGCCCGATGCCTGGGACGAATACAGGGACCGTGGCCTGGCCTGGGCCGAAATGGGCGACGCCCGCCTGGCGGTACAGGACCTTGAGACGTTCATCGAGCACACCGACAACACGCTCGAGCGCGAGGCCATCAACAGCCGTCTGGCGGAGCTGCGCCGGGCCATGAACTGACCCTGGGTCGCCCGCGCCTCCTGCACCTGCGCAGGCGCTGGCCGCGTCCAGCGCGAGATCGATAGGCCTGGTGTGGCGCGTGTCAGGCGACCACCACCGCCGCGCCTGTGCCGCGCGGAGCGATGACACCGATCTCGTGCACCGTCTCGCCCAGCCCGCGCAGGGTGGCGGCGCAGGCGGCGGCTTCTTCGGCGGCGATCACCACCACCATGCCGATGCCGTTGTTGAAGGTGCGGTTCATTTCGATGTCGTCGATACCGGCCACCTTCTGCAGCCAGGCGAACAGCTCGGTCTGCGGCCAGCTGCCCTTTTTCAGATGTGCGGCCGTGCCCTCGGGCAGCACGCGCGGGATGTTCTCCAGCAGGCCACCGCCGGTGATGTGGGCCAGGGCCTTGACCGGGTGCTTGGCCATCGTGGCCAGCACGTTCTTCACGTACAGGCGGGTCGGGGCCATGATGGCTTGCCTGAACGGCTGGCCGTCCAGCGTGGCGGGCAGGTCGCCGCCGGCGCGCTCGATGCACTTGCGCACCAGCGAGAAACCGTTCGAGTGCACGCCGTGCGAAGCCAGGCCCAGCACCACATCGCCGGGCTTGACGTTCTGGCCGGTGAGGATCCTGCTCTTCTCGACCGCGCCGACGCAGAAGCCGGCCAGGTCGTATTCGCCGGGCGGGTACATGCCGGGCATCTCGGCGGTTTCACCCCCGATCAGGGCGCAACCCGACAGCTCACAACCCTTGGCGATGCCGCCGACCACGGCCGCGGCCGTTTCCACGTCCAGCTTGCCGCAGGCGAAGTAGTCGAGGAAGAACAGCGGCTCGGCACCCTGCACCAGCACATCGTTCACGCTCATACCGACCAGGTCAATGCCCACGGTGTCGTGCATGTTCCATTCGAAGGCCAGCTTGAGCTTGGTGCCGACGCCGTCGGTGCCGCTCACCAGCACCGGCTCCTGGTAGCGCTTGGGCACCTCAAACAGCGCACCGAACCCGCCGATGCCTGCCAGCACGCCTTCGCGCATGGTCTTTTTCGCCATCGGCTTGATGCGCTCGACCAGCGCGTCACCGGCGTCGATGTCGACGCCGGCGTCTTTGTAGGAAAGGGGGGTGGTGCTCGTCATGGGAGAAGGGCGGGGCCCGGCAGGTCAGGAAGGGTGCCGGCAGCGACTTTTGGGTTGGCAGCGGGCGGCGGACTTAGAATTTGGAACCGATTTTAAGGGTTCCCCCCCGGTAGCCCCCGCCTTCGTCCTGACCGGGACCGCATCCCGACCCCCCGTACCACCCCACTTCGCACCGCATGACCTTCACCCCCAACCAGCTTCGCGCCGCCGCCTGGGCCGGTATCGCCCTGGGCGCCTGGCTGCTGCTGACACTGCTGGCGCCGGTGCTCATGCCCTTTGTGCTGGCGGCTGTGCTGGCCTATGCGTTGCACCCCCTGGTCGAACGGCTGCACGACAAACGCATCCCCCGCTGGCTGGGCGCTGGCGTCGCCATTGCGGCGCTGTCGCTGGTCATGCTGCTGGTGGTGCTGCTGATCGTGCCGGTCATCACCAGGCAGGTGCCCCTGCTCAAGGAGCAGGTGCCGGCCCTGCTGGAACGTGTCAATGATGTTTTGCTGCCCCTGGCGGCCCGCTTCGGCCTGGACCTGCAGATTGACGTGGCCCAGGTGCGAGGCTGGCTGCGCGACCTGGTTTCCGGTCACGAGAGCGAGCTGATCACCGGTCTCCTGTCCTCTCTTCGCATTGGTGGCAGCGCGGTGGCCGCCCTGTTCGGCAACCTGATCCTGGCCCCCATCGTGGCCTATTACCTTCTGCTCGACTGGGCGGGCCTGGTCGCGCGAACCAAGGGCTTGATCCCCCCGCGCTGGCTGGCCACGGTGCAGAGCTTCCTGGACGAGACTGACGAGGTGCTGGGCCAGTACCTTCGTGGCCAGTTGCTGGTCATGGGCATCCTGGCCGTGTTCTACACCGTGGGGCTGGCCCTGGTGGGCCTGAAACTGGCGCTGCCCATAGGCGTGTTCACCGGGCTCGCGGTTTTTGTGCCCTACCTGGGCTTCGGGCTGGGCATGATCATGGGCCTGCTGGCGGCCGTGCTGGAGTTCCAGAGCGTTCTCGGCGTGGCGATGGTGGCGGCGGTGTTCATCGTCGGCCAGGTGCTCGAAAGCATGTACATCACGCCGCGCCTGTTGGGCGAACGTATTGGCCTGCACCCCATTGCGGTCATCTTCTCCCTCATGGCCTTTGGCCACCTGTTCGGCTTTGTGGGTGTGCTGGTGGCCTTGCCGGCCAGTGCGGTGCTGCTGGTGGCGATCCGCCGCGCCAAGCGGGGTTATCTGAGCAGCGAGATGTACCTGGAAGGTGCTCCTGCGCAAGCGCCTGCGGCTGCGGTCCGACCCCCTTCGGATCACCAGGCATGAGCGCTCTCGGTTGGGTGCGACGGAGCTGCGAACGTCGAGGCATGGCGAGGAGGCCGGTGCGGTGAGCGCGGGTCGGTCTCCCATGAAACAGATGGCGCTGGACATCGGTCTGGCGCCGGTGCCCACGCTGGCCAATTTCGTCGATGTCGGCAACGAAGCGGTGGTCGAACACCTGCGGCTGTGGGCTGGCAACCC
>JALOSN010000309.1 GCA_025458415.1 Hydrogenophaga sp. | reverse complement strand
GCCAGCAGGATGTCGGCCAGGCGCTTGCGCGGAATGGTCGAGTCCATGCACATGTAGTCGGGGCTGATGCGCCCGGAGGCCGGAAAGGCGTTCTTGCGTCCGCTCCAGAACCGCAGGCGCTCGGCTTCGTCGCGGCTGACCGCGATCGCGGTGGCCCCGCAGCCACGCAGCACCTCGCTCATGCGGCTGATCTCTTCCTCCACCTCTTCCGGGGTGCCGTCGCTCTCGCACAGCAGGATGGCCTCGGCGCTCAGGTCGTAGCCGGCGTGAACGAAGTCCTCGACAGCGGCGGTCATCGGCTTGTCCATCATTTCCAGCCCGGCCGGGATGATGCCGGCGGCAATCACGGCAGCCACCGCGTCGCCCGCCTTGCGCACGTCGTCGAAGCTGGCCATGATGCAGCGGGCCAGCTGCGGTTTGGGCACCAGCCGGACCGTGACTTCGGTGACCACCGCCAACATGCCTTCGCTGCCGATCACCAGCGACAGCAGGTCTAGGCCCGGTGTGTCCAGCGCCGTGCCACCGAAGGTCACAGGTTCGCCTTCCATGGTGAAACCCCGGACCTGCAGCACGTTGTGAACGGTCAGGCCGTATTTCAGGCAGTGAACGCCGCCCGAGTTTTCGGCCACATTGCCACCAATGGTGCAGGCGATCTGGCTGCTGGGGTCCGGCGCGTAGTACAGGCCATGGGGCGCGGCCGCTTCGCTGATGGCCAGGTTGCGAACCCCGGACTGCACCACGGCCGTGCGGGACCGCGGGTCGATCGACACGATGCGGTTGAATCGCGCCAACGAGAGGGTCACGCCCATGGCATGCGGCATGGCACCACCCGACAGACCGGTACCGGCGCCGCGCGCCACCACAGGAACGGCCATGGCGTGACAGGCCCGGAGCACCGCCGACACCTGCGCCTCGTTTTCCGGCAAGGCGACGACCAGCGGCCTTTCCCGGTAGGCCGTCAGTCCATCGCATTCGTAGGGGATGGTGTCCTCCGGCTGCCACAGCAGGGCTTCGGCGGGAAGGACAGATTGCAGAGCGCGCACCACCTCGGCCTGACGGGCCGCGCGCGCGGTGCGGGAAACCTCGATGGGGGTGGTCACGGCGTTCATGAGCGGCAGTGTAGGGCAGCCCGATGGCCCGTGGTGTGAAGAATCTTGCAAGCCGCTGTGACGGCGCCGGTACAGGGGCGGGCAGCCGGCTTTTGACCTGGGTCAAGAGGCCGCGGCAACTCGGGATCTTGAATACCGGGCCGGCGACATCAGATGAGGTATGCGGGAGGCGGCGCCAGGGTCGCCTCCACATGTGCCACCCCTACCAGGAGTCCAACCCCATGAACACACTCATCACCCGTTCCGGTCTGTTCGACGACTTCTTCAAGGATGTCGCCCCGGGATTCTTCGTCAAGCCGCTGCATGGTGACCCCCTGCCGTCCCCGGCGCAGATCCGGATCGACGTCAAGGAGGCGCCCGACGCCTACACCGTCCAGGCGGAGATTCCTGGCGTGTCCAAGGAGGACATCCATGTGGTGATCGATGGGCCGGTGGTCACCCTGCGCGCCGAGGTCAAGCAGCAGGACAGCCGGACCCAGGACGAAAAGGTGTTGCGCACCGAGCGCTACTACGGCTCCGTGGCGCGCAGCTTCCAGCTGGCCAGCGACATCGACAACGAAAAATCGAAGGCGAAGTACGAAAACGGCGTGCTCACCCTGACGCTGCCGAAGAAGGCAGCCCTGGCCGGCCAGCGCCTGAACATCGAATGAGCACCCCCTGCGCCGCTGACGCGGCTTCCCCCTCTCTCGCCTTTGGCGGGAGGGGGACCGCACCTGCGGTCTGGCGAAGCCAGTCCCGCGGTGCGTTGGACCGATGGGAACCGATCCAGCGTCGCCGAAAGCTCAGCTCAGGGATTTCCTGAGCCAGTCGGCGAAGGCGGCGCATTCCCAGCGGTCCATGGTGCCGGTGCGCCAGCACAGGTAGTGGGCATGGGGGCTGGGGACGCGCCGCTCGTACAGCGGGACGAGGGTGCCGCTTTCCAACCACGGTGCACCCAGCTTCAGCCGCACCAGGGCGACCCCCATGCCGGCGGCGGCGCCGTCGCACATCAGGCCGATGTCGTTGAACTGCGAACCTTCCGTGGGTTCGGGCCAGTCGAGGTTGTGGGCCGCAAACCAGGTGCGCCAGGGCTCCAGCGGACTGCGCAGCAGGGCCAGTCCTTCAAGATCCTCGGCGCTCTCGAACGGACCGTGTTCCCGCGCGAAGGCCGGTGAGGCCAGTGGTGTGACGTCGTCCTTCATCAGACAGACATGCTCGACATCGGCATAGCGTCCGGTGCCGAAGCGGATCATCAGGTCGGCGTCCTCGGCCACCACATCCAGCAGCGGTATGCTGACCTGCAGGGTCAGATCGATTTCAGGGTAGGCCTCGCTGAACTGGCGCAGGCGCGGCAGCAGGATCGAACGTGCGAAGGTCGGGGTCACGGCCAGCCGGAGCTTGCGCCGACCCGGATTGGCGTTGTGGCTGGGGAATTTCTGCAGCGAAGCGAGACCCTCACGTACCTGCGCCAGGTATTCGCTGCCTTCGGTGGTGAGGGAAAAATCCGCCCGACCGAACAGCTTGGTGCCCAGGATTTGCTCCAGCTGTTTGATGCGGTGGCTGACCGCACTGGGGGTGACGCACAGTTCTTCGGCGGTCTGCGTGACGCTGCGCAGGCGTGCCAGCGCTTCAAACGTCAGCAAACATTGGATGGGCGGGATTCGGATGGTCACTTGAATACGACCGTCTTGTGGCCGTTCAACAGGACGCGATGCTCGCTGTGCCATTTCACCGCCCTGGCCAGCACCTGGCTCTCGGTGTCGCGACCCACCGCGGTCAGGTCCTCGACGGTGTCGGTGTGCCCTTGAAGCTGGGCAGGAAGCTGTGGTGGATGTTGATGGCCTTGCCCGAGAGCTCGCCGCACAGCCGGTCCGACAGGATCTGCATGTAGCGGGCCAGGACCACCAGCTCGGCCCCTTCATTGCGGATGATCTCCAGCTGGCGCTCTTCGGCCTGCGCCTTGCCGGCCGCCGTCACCGGAATGTGGTGGAAGGGCACGTTGTAGCTGGCCGCGAGCTGGTAGAAGTCGCGGTGGTTGCTGACGATGGCGCGGATGTCCAGCCGCAGCAGACCGCTTTTCCAGCGGAACAGCAGGTCGTTGAGGCAATGGCCTTCCTTGCTGACGAAGATCACGGTCTTCATGGGCTCGGCCAGCGGGTGCAGGCCCCATTGCATG
>JALOSN010000308.1 GCA_025458415.1 Hydrogenophaga sp. | reverse complement strand
GCTCAAGTACCTGGGCCTGGGCATGAACCCCGAGTGGCTGCGCTACTACCTGGCCGCCAAGCTCACCGGCAAGAACGAAGACGTCGACTTCAACGCCGAAGACTTCATGTTGCGCGTCAACAGCGACCTGATCGGCAAGTACGTCAACATCGCCTCGCGCGCCGCCGGCTTCATCACCAAACGCTTTGACGGCCAGCTGGGCGCCGTCTCGGCCGATGGCGACGCGCTGCTCGACCACATCCAGAGCGCATCCCCCGCCATCACCGAGCTGTACGCCGAGCGCGAATACGGCAAGGCGCTGCGCGAGATCATGCAGCTGGCCGACCGCGTCAACGCCTACGTCGACCAGAACAAGCCCTGGGAGCTGGCCAAGCAGGAGGGTATGGATATCCGCCTGCAGTATGTGTGCACAACCTGCATCGAAGCCTTCCGCCTGATCTCGCTCTACCTCAAGCCCGTGCTGCCGGCACTGGCGGCCAACGTCGAAGCCTTTCTGCAGATCCAGCCGCTGGGTTTTGCCGATGCTGGCCGCCTGCTGGGCGCAGGGCACCGCATCGGTGCCTACCAGCACCTGATGCAACGCGTCGACATCAAGCAGCTCGACGCTCTCTTTGAACCCCCACCGGCACCCGAGGAGCCCAAGGTGGTGCCCGGTGGCGAACCGATTGCCGAGACCATCTCCATCGACGACTTCGCCAAGGTCGACCTGCGCATTGCCCAGATCGTGAAATGCGAGGCGGTCGAAGGCTCGACCAAGCTGCTGCGCCTGACACTGGACGTGGGCGAAGGCAGGACCCGCAATGTGTTCAGCGGCATCGCCAGCATGTACAAGCCCCAAGACCTGGAGGGCAAGCTGACGGTGATGGTGGCCAACCTGGCGCCGCGCAAGATGAAGTTCGGCACCAGCGAAGGCATGGTGCTGGCCGCCAGCCACGCCGACGAAAAGTCGTCGCCGGGCATCCACGTGCTCAACCCCTGGCCAGGTGCGACACCCGGCATGCGTGTGCGCTGATCAGTTGCGGTCCAGCGCCGGGTCCCGGGCGTGCTGGGTGGACGCCACCCGGAAATCCCGGTCGAAAACCACGGTGAAGATCTTCGAGTCGCTCTGGTTCGGCCCGTCCAGGTAGCGCCAGTCGTAGTGGGTCTCGCCCTTGAGCGGGTAGGGAGTGACCTGCATCGGCTTGCCCAGCATGCGGCGAACCGTCTCCATGGGCATGCCGGGCTGCACGCGTTCGAAGTTGGCCGGGGTCAGCACCTGCTCGAACCGGACCAGCAGACCATCGGACCCGATCGTGGCCATGAAGTTGCGATGGCCCGCCGGTTGCCGGTTGAACTCGTAGATGCGGGTGCCGTCCGGGCCATCCCAGACCGCCTCCGGCTGGCCAAACCGCTGGCGCACATCGGCCTCGGTCGAATGGCCAGGCACCAGTTCACGCTCGCCCTGCACATCGCAGGCCGACAGGACCAGTGACACCGCCAGCACCACAAGAGCAAGAGCGGCCCACCACCGGCCACGCGCCGGCACTGCAGCAGAGAGGGAAGGCATCGCATTTCCTTTCGAGCCGGACCAGTGTAAACCCTGTCACAGCAAGGACTCGCGTGTCAGCTTGGCGCAATAGCACAGGGGGTAACATCCAGCCATGCTCCCCGGCCTGCCCCCGCTCGCGCCGTTTCGTCCGCGCTTGCTCGATGACATCAGGACTTACAACCGCGAGCGCCTGGTGCGAGACGTCGGCGCCGGGGCCACGGTGGGCATCGTCGCGCTGCCGCTGGCCATGGCCTTTGCCATCGCCTCCGGCCTCAAGCCCGAAGCCGGCCTGTGGACGGCCATCATCGCCGGCTTCATCATCTCGGCCCTGGGCGGCACCTCGGTGCAGATCGGCGGTCCGGCCGGTGCCTTCATCGTCATCGTCTACGGCATCGTCGAGCGCTACGGTCTGGCCAATCTGCTCATCTCCACCATCAGTGCCGGGGTGCTGCTGTTCCTGCTCGGCCTGTTCAGGCTGGGCACCCTGGTGCGCTACGTGCCAGTGAGCGTGGTCATCGGCTTCACCAACGGCATCGCCGTGCTGATCGGCCTTTCGCAGTTGCGCGACTGGTTCGGGCTGGACGTGGCCAAGATGCCGGCCGATTTTTTCGGCCAGATCGGCACCCTCTGGCGTCACATCGAATCCTTCAACCCCTACGCCTTCGGCCTGGGGGTGGTCTGCGTCATCGGCCTGTTCATCTGGCCCCAGCTGTGGGCGGTCGACTCGCAATTCCGGCGCCGACTGGAGAAGATCGAAACCGTCAGCGCGCTCAGGGCCACCTCGCGCCTGCCGGCGCCGGTGGTGGCCCTGGTCACGCTGTCGGTGGCCGCCTGGCTGATGCAGCTGCCGGTGGAGACCATCGGCAGCCGCTTTGGCGGCATTCCGCAAGGCCTGCCGGTGTTCCAGCTGCCCGATTTCTCCTGGGAAACCGTGCGCCTGCTGGTGGTCCCCACCCTGACCATCGCCCTGCTGGGCGCCATCGAGTCCCTGCTGTGTGCCCGTGTGGCCGACCAGCTGAGCGACACACCCAAACACGACCCCAACCAGGAGCTCATGGCCCAGGGTGTGGCCAACGCCGTTGTGCCTTTCTTCGGTGGCATGCCGGCCACCGGCACCATCGCCCGCACCGTCACCAACATCCGGGCCGGCGCCACCTCGCCGGTGGCCGGCATCGTGCACGCGGGCACGCTGGCGCTGGTGGTGCTGGCGGCGGCGCCGCTGGCACAGCACATCCCGCTGGCGGTGCTCGCCGGCGTGCTGCTGTTCGTGGCCTGGAACATGGGCGAGTGGAAGGAGTTCGGGCGCCTGAAGCAGTTCTCCAACCACTACCGCCTCATGATGGTCTCCACCTTCCTGGTGACCATCGTGTTCGACCTGACCGTGGCGGTGGAACTCGGTCTGGTGCTGGCGGTCGTGCTGTTCGTGCGGCGCCAGAGCGAGATCTTCCGTGCCGAGGCGGTGGCCGCCACCGACCAGCAGCTGACCTACCGCCTGTTCGGTTCGCTGTTCTTCGGCGCCGTTGCCAAGATCGATCCCATCGTGGCCGCCGTGGAAGCGAGCCCGCAGCCGGTCCACGTCGTGCT
>JALOSN010000307.1 GCA_025458415.1 Hydrogenophaga sp. | reverse complement strand
CGATGGCCAGAGCGAGTTGACCGGCTTGCCGGCCGACAACGACGTGGTGCTGGTGCTGCCCCCGCGAGCCCTGTCCTGGCACCGGGTGGACGTGCCCAAAGTGGGTCAAGCCCGGTTGCGGGCCGTGCTTGAGGGCCTGCTCGAAGACCGGCTGCTGGACGACGTGGAAGACATGCACTTCGCGATCGAACCCGGCAAGCGCCCCGGCCAGACGATGTGGGTCGCTGCCTGCCGCAAGGCCTGGCTAGGCAGTTGGCTGCAGGCACTGTCGGCGTCGGGCCGACCAGCCTCCCGCATCGTGCCTTCCCTCTGGCCACTGCCCTCGTCGACGCCACCAGGGCAGACCGCCGACGCTGCGCTGGACACCAGCCCTTCGCTGCACTGGGCCCACGAGGAAGGCAACATGCGCTGGCTGACGAGCGCCAGCCCGGCCGGCGTGAGCAGTCTGCCCCTGCAGGTACAGGACACGACCAATGCCCAGACCCTGCTCGGGTCCCTGATGCCGACCACCGACATCGACCCGTTCTCGGCCGTGGACGAGCCCCAGGCGGTGCGCTGGATGGCCGATCCGGCGGTGGCCAGTGCCGCCGAATCGGCGCTGGGGCAGCGCTTTGAACTCGTGACCCGGCACGACTGGATGATGCAGGCCGCCTTCTCCGACTGGAACCTGGCCCAGTTCGGCTTCAGTCTCTCCGCTGGCGCACGGCGTGGCCAGCGCTGGCGCAGCCTGCTGCGCCGCTGGCGCACCGCGCCGGCCTGGCGACCCGCCAGGCTGGGACTGGGTGCCCTGCTGCTGGTGCAGGTCGTCGGCCTGAACGTGGCCGCATGGTCCGAACGCCACACCCTGCGGGCCAAGGAAAACGAGGTCCGGCAGCTGTTGCAACAGAGTTTTCCGCAGATATCGCTGGTGCTGGATGCACCGGCCCAGATGCGCCGCGAGGTGGCTCGGCTGCAACAGGCCAGCGGTACGCCAGGTGCAGGCGATCTGGAAACCCAGCTTTCGGCCCTGGGCCAGGCACTGCCCGATGCCAGGAGCTGGCCGACCCGCATCCAGTTCGACAATGGCCAGGCGAGCTTCGGCGCCTGGCAGACCGAAGGAGTCGCTCCGGAGAGTGTGGTGCAGTCCTTGCGGGCGTCAGGATGGCAGGCCGCCTGGGACGGTGATGCGGTGCGGCTGCAATCGTTCGGAGGCCGGCCATGAGCAGGACCCCCACTTCGACATCGCCGCTGCAAGGGTGGCGCGAGAAGCTGGACACCGCGCTGGCCGGGCTGGCGCCGCGTGAAAGACTGGCTGTCCAGCTGGCCCTGTGGCTGCTGGGCCTGGCCTTGCTGTGGTGGCTGGCACTGGGTCCGGCCTGGCGGACTCTGTCCCAGGCGCCAGAACGCCATGCCCGGCTGGATGCGCAACTGGACGAAGTGCGCCAGCTGGCCGCGACGGCCAGCGCACTGCGTGAACAGGCATCCGGCCAGGTGATCGGTCGTGCCGCCGCCCTGCGCGCCATTGAAGTGTCCATGGCGACCCTGGGGGGCACGGGTCAGATGAGCGTGCTGGGTGACCGGGTCAGTGTCACTCTGAGCAACACACCACCCCAGTCGCTGGCCCAATGGCTGGCCCAGGTGCGGCTGAACGCACGGGTGGTGCCGGTGGAAGCGCAACTCAATGCCGGGACGGCTCCGCAGGCATGGAGTGGCACGATCCAGCTCGGTGGCATGAGCTTGACGGAGAATTGAAGTGGAAGTGACCTGGCCGCGTCGAACCGCCTGGCTGGCCATGCTGCTGGGACTGCTGGTGGCCCTGGTGCTGTTCGCACCGGCCCGCTGGCTGGCGACTGCCGTCACGGGGCTCACCGGCGGCCATGTCCAGTTGCTCAATGCGCGCGGCAGCTTCTGGCAAGGCCAGGCAGACCTGCTGCTGACCGGCGGCGCTGGCAGCCAGACACGCGCGGCGCTGCCGCAGGGCATTCGCTGGCAACTGCGTCCAGGCTGGGACGGCGGTTCGCCGGCCATGCGGCTGGCCATGGAGGCGCCCTGCTGCACACCCGAGCCCATGCACCTGAGCCTGCGGCCCGGGGTGGCCGGCGCCAGTGTTTCCCTGGCCGCATCACGCAGTCAGTGGCCTGCCGACCTGCTGACCGGTCTCGGTACGCCGTGGAACACCTTGCGGCTGGAGGGACGCCTCCAGCTGGAGACCCAAGGTTTCACCGCGCGCTGGCAAGAAGGCCGGCTGGGACTGGAAGGCGCCCTGGGGCTGGACGCCTTTGACGTGGCCTCGCGCCTGTCGACTCTGCGGCCACTGGGCAGTTACAGGCTGGAACTGCAGGCCGCCGGTGATGGTCACACCGCCACGCTGGCGCTGACCACACACGCCGGCGCCCTTCAGCTGCAGGGCCAGGGCAAGTGGGTGGGATCGCGCCTGCGGTTCGAAGGTGTGGCTGAAGCGGCCAGCGGTCGCGAGACCGCGCTGGCCAACCTGCTCAACATCATTGGCCGGCGGGATGGCCCCCGCTCGCTGCTCAGCCTGGGGTAACGATATGGAACGAATGCACCTTCCGACAGCCCCGGCACGCGATAGGATCGACACATGAAGCCGAACCACCTGAGTGCCGCCTGCGCGGAACTGGCACTGAAATCGACCACCGCTACGTGGCGGCGCCACCTGATGGCGGTGGGCACCTGTGCCTTGCTGGCCTTGCTGCCCTGGCAGGTACAGGGCCAGTCCGGCCGACCCTCCAATGAGCCGATCGTGCTGAATTTCGTCGGTGCCGAGATCGAAGCGGTGGCCCGCACCATGGCCACCATCACCGGGCGCAACGTGGTGGTCGATCCGCGCGTTCGTGGCACCATCAACCTGGCCACCGAGCGGCCGGTGTCGCCCGCTGCGGCCCTGAACCAGTTTGCCGCGGTGCTGCGGCTGCAGGGGTTCTCGCTGGTCGATACCGGGGGCCTGTACAAGATCGTGCCCGAGGCCGATGCCAAGCTGCAGGGACAGGTCGTGAACGCGGGCAGCGTCGACCGCCTGCAGACATCCAACCAGATCGTGACCCAGATCTTCCGGCTCAACCACGAGTCGGCCAACAACCTGGTGCCGGTGCTGCGCCCCCTGATCGGCCCGAACAACACCATCAACGTCAACCC
>JALOSN010000306.1 GCA_025458415.1 Hydrogenophaga sp. | reverse complement strand
GATGACCACCCTCGATGGCTGCCCCTACTGCGACCTGGTGCGCCAGCACCTCGTGCCCATGCAGCGTCAGGGGCAGGTACAGGCGGTGCAACTGGACATTCGGGATCGGCAGACCCGCCTGGAGGATTTCCAGGGTCGTGACAGCTCCCCGGCCGAGCAGGCCAGCCTGTTCAAGGCCCGTTTTGCACCCACGGTGCTGTTCCTGGGTCCGCAGGGTGACGAGCTGGCCGAACGGCTGGTCGGCATGGCGGTTCCCGACCTGTACGGTGGCTACCTGGAGGCCCGGCTGGACGAAAGCCGCGCCCGCCTCAAGAAAGCCTGACCCCGGGACCGAACTTTCAGTCGCCACCAGGGTCCATGATGAACATCCATGCCGACGGTTGCATCCGCACCAAGATGACCATGCCCACTCAACCCCTCATTCCACGGCGCAGCCTTCTGGCCGCCGCCACCGGACTGGCGGCCACATCGGCCCTGGGCCTGGCGGGATGTGCCGGTGCGCAGGCCGCGCCGGACTCCACCTTCGTGCTGCTCGATGGGTCCACCACCACCACGGCCGATCTGCGTGGCAAGGTGACCCTGGTCAATTTCTGGGCCACCACCTGCGTTTCCTGCGTCAAGGAAATGCCCATGCTGGCCTCCACCTACACCAAGTACCGCGACCAGGGTTACGAAACAATTGCGGTGGCGATGAGTTATGACCCGCCCGCCTGGGTGCTCAACTTTGCCCAGACCCGCCAGCTGCCGTTCAAGGTGGCGCTGGACAACACCGGGCAGATCGCCCAGGCCTGGGGTGACGTCCAACTCACCCTGGTCGACAAGCAGGGGCGCATCGTCAAGCGCTACGTGGGTGAGCCAGAGATCAAGGCCCTGCACCAGCTGATCGAAAAGCTGCTGGCGCAGGCCTGAGACCCCGGTTTTCAGTTGCTGCGGTAGGCGTCGTGGCACGCCTTGCAGCTCTGGGCGGCCCCTCCGAAGGCCGCCTTCACGGCATCCAGGCTGCCCGTCTTGGCGGCCTGATTCAGCTTGGCCACCTCGGTCTGCATGGTCTTGGCGGCCTCATCGAACTTGGCCTTCTCGGTCCAGATCTCCGCCTTGGCCCGGGTGTCCCCCTTGTCGGTGCCGGGGCCGAAACCCTCCCAGGGGAGCTTGCTCAGGGCCTCCACCACCGCCGCGCTGTTGGCCGCAACCGCGGCGTCAAACGGGACCCGGCCATTGGCCATGGCGCCGACACGGCTGAAATGGTTGCCCAGCACCGTCAGCGCGGCCTTGCGGTACTTGATGGCATCTTCGGGCTTCTGGAACTGTGCCATGGCCGGCGTGCTCAGCAGGCTGGTGGCGACGATGGCGGCAGCGAAAGCATGGATTCTCATGGGGTCTCCTGGTCGTGGGTGGGGCAGCCGGGCATGGGAACCCGACTGTGGCACAGTCTACGGTGGCGGTCTGTGTCTGTTGGTGACCAGGGTCACCAAGTCGCCCGGCCGCTGCAGGCTATCGTCTGCGCAACCAGGAGCCACCGCCATGACCTCTGTCCGCATCTGGGATCTGCCCACCCGCCTGTTCCACTGGGCGCTGGCCATTTGTGTCCTCGGCCTGATCATCACCGGAAATGTGGGGGGCTCTTGGATGAACTGGCACCTGCGGTTCGGCTACGCGGTGCTGACCCTGCTGCTGTTCCGGGTGGTGTGGGGTTTCGCCGGCGGACACTGGTCGCGCTTTGGCGCATTCCTGTACGGACCGGGTGCCGTGTTGCGCTATCTGCGCGGACAGTCACGGCCCCACGAACGCGCCGGCCACAATCCCCTGGGGGCGCTGTCGGTGTTCGGCCTGCTGACGGTGCTGGCGGTGCAGGTGGGAACCGGGCTGGTCAGCGACGACGAGATCGCGTTTTTCGGGCCGCTGGTGGGGCTGGTCAGCAGCAGCACGGTCAGTGCGGCCACCGGCTACCACAAGGAAGTGGGCAAGCTGCTGGTGCTGGCGCTGGTGGTGCTGCATCTGGCAGCCATTGCCTTCTACCGCCTGGTCAAGGGAGAGCGGCTGGTGGGTCCGATGCTCCATGGCGACAAACGCCTGCCCCATTCTTTGCCCGAATCGCGTGACGACCTGCGCTCACGCGTGAGCGCGCTGATCGTGCTGCTGATCTGCGCAGGCATCGTCTACGGCATCGTCAGCCTGAGCTCACCCGGGTTCTGACGCGAAGTGGAGGACGTCCTGGGTCTCCGGCTTCGTTTAGACTGGGATTTTGACCAGACCACCCGCTGAATGACGGATCAGCCCGCCCCCCCACTGAGCCTGCGACGGGTGCAGGATGCCAGCGACATCCTCATGGCCCGGGCCTTGTTTCAGGACTACCAGGCCGACCTGGGTATCGACCTGTGCTTTCAGGGGTTTGCCGACGAGCTCGCCCGGCTGCCCGGGGAATACGCTGGGCCCGCCGGCGCCCTGGTGCTGGCCTTTGTCGACGGTGCACCCGCCGGTTGCTGTGCCTTGCGGCCACTGGTCAACAGCGACCACATCAATGCCTGCGAAATGAAGCGCCTGTTCGTCAGACCGGCCTTCCGGGGCTTCGGGCTGGGCCGGCTGCTGGTGGATGAAATCCTGTCACTGGCCCGGCTCGCCGGGTACAGCAACATGCTGCTTGACACACTCAGCGACATGGAGGCGGCCCGCGCCCTGTACCAGGAGGCGGGCTTCGTCGAGGTGGCGCCCTACTACCACAACCCCCTGCCAGGCGCCCATTACCTGAAGGTCGAGCTCTGAGCGCCTGCAGGGCTCAGGCGGCCTTGGCCTGCGCCAGCAGGGTCGCTGCGTCGCTGACCTCGAACTTGCCCGGTCCCTCGACATTCAGGCTCTTGACCACGCCATCTTTGACCAGCATGGAATAGCGGTTGCTGCGCAGTCCCATGCCCCGTGCGGTCAGGTCGAGTGTCAGACCAGTGGCCTTGGCAAAGTCGGCGCTGCCGTCGGCCAGCATGCGCACTTTGCCACCCGTTTTCTGGTCGCGTGCCCAGGCGCCCATCACAAAGGCATCATTCACACTCAGGCACCAGATCTCGTCGACACCCGCCGCCCTGAGCGCATCGAACTGCTCCACGAACCCGGGAACGTGTTTGGCCGAACAGGTGGGCGTGAAGGCACCGGGCAAGGCAAACAGGGCAATGGTCTTGCCGGCGCTGGCTTTGGCTGTGTCGACCGGGTTGGGGCCGATGCTGCAACCGTTGCCCTCCACTTCGCTGTACTCCATCAGCGTGACTGCGGGAATCTTGTCTCCGACCTGAATCATGTGTGGCTCCTCGTCCATGTTGTGGCCCCTGGGGCCGTTTGAATGCCAAGGCATCCGGGAATGAAAAAAGCGACCGGCATTGTCGGTCGCTTTTCGTTGTCTCGCAGTACGTGCGATGAACAGGCTTACACGATGGCAGCCTTTTGGACCAGGCGGGTCACGACCCAGTTCTTGGTCTTGGAGATCGGACGGCTCTCGGCAATCTCGATCACGTCGCCCATCTTGTACTCGCCGCTCTCATCGTGGGCGTGGTACTTGCTGGATTTGATCACGATCTTGTCATAGATCGGGTGCTTGACCCGGCGCTCGACCAGCACCGTCACGGTCTTGGAACGCTTGTCACTGACGACCTTGCCGATCAGGGTGCGCTTGAGGGATGTTTTGGCTTCCGTCATTTCGTCACTCCTTACTTGGCGGCGGCGCGTTGCTTCTCGGCCAGGATGGTCTTGGCGCGAGCGATGGAACGGCGGGTGTCGCCCAGCGTGGCGGTGTTGTTGAGTTGTTGCGTGGCCTTCTGCATGCGCAGGCCGAAGTGGGCCTTCTGCAGAGACTTCACTTCGGCTTCCAGGCCGGCCACATCCTTCTGGCGCAGTTCAGCAGCTTTCATCTATGTTCTCCTGAATCACTGACCCAGCATGCGCGTCACGAACGTGGTGCGCAGGGGAAGTTTGGCGGC
>JALOSN010000305.1 GCA_025458415.1 Hydrogenophaga sp. | reverse complement strand
GACATCGCCCTCACCCCGCGCGAAACCGAGGTGCTGTCCTGGCTGGCCAAGGGCAAGACCAACCGCGACATCGCCGACATCCTGGGCATGAGCCCGCGCACGGTGAACAAGCACCTGGAGCACATCTTCGAGAAGCTGGGCGTCGAGACCCGGTCCGCCGCCACCGCGCTGGCCGGCAAGCTGCTGGCCTGAGGGCACGCACAACGCCAGTGCACCGGCGAAACCCACCCCGCCTGCGGTCCACGGCCCGATGGCGACACCGCCGCCGGGCTGGCCCCACCGCCGCCTGAAGCCGATGCATTCGCCCAGGGGGGGCCGTCCCGGAATGGCTGCACGGGCCCCAGTCTGGTGCGCTCCTTGCTAGGCGATGTGCAGGACCTGCCATGCCCATTCCATCCGACCCCGACGCCCCTGGCGCCCCGCCCACCGACTGGCAAGCCCAGGAGCTGCTGCTGCTGCGCGAGGTGATGAAGCTCGTCGGCCGCAGCCTCTCGCCCGAGCCGGTGTTGCGCGAGATGCTGCACCTGATGAGCGAGCTGCTGGGGCTCAACCGCGGCCGCATCGTGCTGCAGGGCGAGAGCGAACCGGACGTGGCGCGCATCCGGCTGGCCTACGGCCTGACCGCGGCCGAACGGCGGCGCGGCTGCTACGCGCCCGGCGAAGGCATCACCGGCCATGTGCTGGCCAGCGGGCAGGCGATCATCGTGCAGGACATCGACGCCGAATCGCAGTTCCTGTTCCGCAGCGTGCGACGCCATGACCTGCCGCCCGAGACCGTGGCCTTCCTGGCCGTGCCCATCGAGTCCGACGGTCGCACCGTGGGGGTGCTGGCCTGCCACCGCATCCGCAGCCGGCGCCGCCGCCTGACCGACGACCTGGCCATCCTGCGCACGCTGGCCACGCTGACCGGCCAGCTGCTGCGCCTGGAGCGGCTGGTGCAGGCCCAGACCGAGCAGCTGCAGGCCCGCAACGAGGCGCTGTCCCGCGCGCTGGACAGCGCCAGCGCCCGCTACGGGCTGATCGGCCGTTCGCCTGCGCTGCTGCAGGCGCTGGGCGAGCTCGAACGCGTGTCGCAGTCGCAGGCCACCGTGCTGCTGCTGGGCGAGTCGGGCACCGGCAAAGAGCTGTTCGCCCGCGCCGTGCACCTGTCCAGCGGCCGCAGCGACCAGCCCTTCATCAAGGTCAACTGCTCGGCCATCCCGGACACCCTGTTCGAGAGCGAACTGTTCGGCCACGAACGCGGCGCCTTCACCGGCGCCACCCAGGCGCGGCCCGGCTGGTTCGAGCAGGCGCACGGCGGCACCATTTTTCTGGACGAGATCGGCGAGCTGCCGCTGGCCATGCAGGCCAAGCTGCTGCGCACCCTGCAGGAAGGCACCCTGGTGCGCCTGGGCGGCCAGCGCGAGGTGCGCATCGACGTGCGGCTGGTGGCCGCCACCAACCGGGACCTGGCGCAGGAGGCCGCCGCCGGCCGCTTCCGGCAGGACCTGTACTACCGCCTGAACGTGGTGCCCATCCGCCTGCCCAGCCTGCGCGAGCGCCGCGAGGACATCCGCGCCCTGGCCCTGCACTTCGTGAACCGCGCCAACCAGGCGCACCAGCGCAACGTCCACCTGGCGGCCGACGCCCTGCAGCGGCTGGAACGGCTGGACTGGCCCGGCAACATCCGCGAACTGGGCAACGTCATCGAGCGCCTGGTGCTGCTGGCGGACCGGCCGGTGGTGCACGCCGACGACCTGGGACGTTACCTGCCCGAGGCACCGGGCACCCAGACAGGCAACCTGCCCGGTCCGCCCCCCGCGTCATCCGGCGAACCCCTGGTGCGCGACTACCAGAGCGCCCGCTCGCACGACGCCCGCCAGCTGGCCGAAGCCCTGGCCCAGCACCACGGCAACCAGTCGCGCGCCGCGCAAAGCCTGGGGCTGACGCTGCGGCAGTTCAGTTATCGCCTGCGCAAGGCGGGCTTGCGCTGAGGGCAGTCACCCGCAGACCAGATCCCCCGCATCGAGCGCGGGTGGTCGCAGCAGGTCCTGGTCAATGCCCATGACGGCGCTGGCGCGCTCCACCGCCTGCCAGAGCGCGGACGGCATCTTCAGGATGTCGTCGGGCGTGTCGGCCTGGGCGATCCAGTCGCGAATCTGGCCGTGCTGGTCGGGTGTCAGCAGTTCCAGGTGGAGCATCTCGTCAATGGTCTTCATGGGGCTCCCTCCGGTCAGCGTGAAGTGAATCGGGCGTACAGCAGGCCAGCAAGGACCGCGCCAGCGGCCATGCCCAGCAGGCCGGGCAGGTGCCGCGTGGCGTCAATGAACACCGGCATGGGCGCCAGGGCATCCACACTGCGCACGGCGGCCACCATGCCCACCCCGGCGGCCGCGGCCAGCAGCGCGGTGCGCCCGGCCGGCCACCAGCGGGCCAGGCCGCTGGCCACGGGCAAGGCAAACAGCCAGCCCACGGCCAGGATGACGCCATACACCGGCGCAAAACCCATCAGGTCCTGCGCGGTCACCCGCAGCCAGTCGCCAGCGGGAATGTCCACCCCCACGTCCACCAGCGCCCGCAGGTTCCATTGCGTCTGCACCACGGAGCCCCAGGCCGCCGCCAGCACCCACGCCAGCAGCAGCACCCCCAGACGCCGCGTCCAGCGAACCGATGGGGCATGATGGCGGGAACCGGATGTCATGACGACCATTATGAGATACCTGCTTGCCCTGTTTCTGTCCGTGCTGAGCATGACCCCATGGGCCCAGACCGTGGACTACCGGGTCGACACCGTGGTCGAGGGCCTGGACCACCCCTGGTCGCTGGCCTTTCTGCCCGACGGGCGCATGCTGGTGACCGAGCGGCCCGGCCGGCTGCGCGTGATCGAGCCCGGGCCCAACGGCCGCCCGCAACTGCGCGCCGAGCCCGTGGCCGGCGTGCCGCCGGTGGTGGCGCGCGGCCAGGCCGGTCTGTTCGACGTGCTGCCCGACCCGGACTTTGCCAACAACCGCCGGCTGTTCCTGTCGTTCGCCCACGGCACCCCGGCGGCCAACCATCTGCGCGTGGTCAGCGCCCGGCTGGAGGGCAACGAGCTGAAAGACCTGCGGCCCATCTTCACCTCGCAACCGGCCAAGACCGACACCCAGCACTTCGGCGGCCGCATGGCCTGGCTGCCCGACGGC
>JALOSN010000304.1 GCA_025458415.1 Hydrogenophaga sp. | reverse complement strand
TGGATCACCGGCCCGATGCAGACCGTGCGTTACAACGGCTACCCATCCATGCGCATCAGCGGCAGCGCCGCGCCCGGCGTGAGCACCGGCCAGGCCATGGCTGAAATGGAAGCGCTGGCTGCCCGGCTGCCGCAGGGCTTCGGATTCGAATGGACCGGCCAGTCCCGCGAGGAAAAGCTCGCGGGCGCCCAGGCCATCATTCTGTATGCCTTCGCCATCCTGGCCGTGTTCCTGTGCCTGGCTGCGCTGTATGAAAGCTGGACCATTCCGCTGTCGGTCATTCTGGTCGTGCCGCTGGGGGTGCTGGGTGTGTTGATCGCCACCCTGCTGCGCGGGTATTCCAACGACGTGTACTTCCAGGTCGGCCTGATCACCATCATCGGACTGTCGGCCAAGAACGCGATCCTGATCATCGAGTTCGCCAAGGACCTGCAGGCCCAGGGCAAGGGCGTGATCGAGGCCGCGCTGGAGGCCGCGCACCTGCGGTTCCGCCCCATCATCATGACTTCACTGGCCTTCACGCTGGGCGTGGTGCCGCTGTTCCTGGCCACGGGTGCCGGCTCGGCCAGCCAGCGTGCCATCGGCACCGGCGTGGTCGGTGGCATGCTCACCGGCACGGTGCTGGCGGTGGTATTCGTTCCGGTCTTCTTCGTCGTGGTTCGCACCCTGTTCAAGGGCAGCAACCGGCAGAACCGCATTCACGCCGAGCAGGCGGCCCACATGGGGGTGCATTCCGATGTCCGCTGAACATGATCTGAACCCCGGCCTGCCGAGGGGGCGGCTGGTGCCAATGGCGCTGGCGCTGGTCGTGCTGCTGTCGGCCTGTTCCTTCGCTCCGGTGTACGAACGGCCCGAGGCACCGGTGCCTTCCCGCTTCGCGGACGACACCGCTGCTGCGACAGCATCGGGTCTGCCGTCCTGGTCCGAGTTCGTCGGGGACGCGCGCCTGCGCGAACTGATCCGGCTGTCCTTGGCCAACAACCGTGACCTGCGCCTGGCCCTGGCCAATGTGGATCTGGTGCGCGCTCAGTTCCGCATTCAGCGCGCCAATGAGCTGCCCACAGTCAACGTGGGAGCCACGGGCAGCCGCCAGTCCCGCGAGGGCGGAGACATCGCCAGTGCCTACACCGCGGGCCTGATGGTCAGTGCGTGGGAAGTCGACTTTTTCGGGCGTCTGGCCAGCCTCAGCGACGCAGCGCTGGCCCAGTTTTTTGCCAGCGAAGAAGCCGCACGTGCCGCACAGACCAGCCTGGTGGCGGCCGTGGCCAGCACCTGGCTGTCCCTGCAGGTGGATGACGAGTTGCTGACCCTGACGCGCAGCACGCTGCAGACCCGCGAAGATGCTTTGCGCCTGACGCGCCTGCGTTTCGACAACGGCGCGGCATCGGCCCTCGACGTGCGCCAGGCCGAGTCGCTGACCGCCACTGCCCGGGCCACTCTGGCACAGCAGCAGCGGCAGCGAACCCAGCGACTCAATGCCCTCACTCTGCTGGCCGGCCAGGCGGTACCCGAGTCCCTTCTGCCTGCGCCCACTGCGCCCAGCTCACCAGCGCCGCTGGCCGAGGTGCCTGCCGGGCTGCCGTCGGACCTGCTGGAACGCCGTCCGGACATCCGCCAGGCCGAACAGCAGCTCAAGGCCGCCAACGCCAATATCGGCGCTGCCCGGGCGGCCTTCTTTCCGCGCATATCGCTGACCGCTTCCCTCGGTTCTGCCAGTACCGAGCTGTCCGGCCTGTTCCGGGATGGATCATGGGGTTTCAGCCTTGCACCGCAGGCCATGTTGCCGATTTTCGACCTGGGCCGCAATCAGGCGGCGCTGGATGCGTCGAAGGTGTCGAGAGACGCGGCTGTGACCCAGTACGAGAAGGCGATACAGACCGCCTTCCGCGAGGTGTCGGATGCCCTGGCAGGGCGGGCCACACTCAATGACCAGCTGGCCGCCCAGGAGGCGCTGGTGCAGGCCGAGGCCGAGCGACTGCGCCTGGCCGATCTGCGCTACCGCAACGGTGTGGCCAGCTTCCTGGACGTTCTCGACGCCCAGCGCTCCCTGTTTGCGGCCCGGCAGGCTCTGAGCCAGACCCGCCTGGCCCGCCAGCTCAACCAGGTCGACCTGTACCGGGCCCTGGGCGGCGGCTGGTCACCCGACGCTCAGGTGCAGCGCGACTCGCCGGCCGGCAGGTCATAGAAGCGGACGATGTGCTCCCAGGCCAGCTGCGGATCGTCGACCGTGATGAACAGGTCCAGGTCCTCGGCTGAAATGGCCCCTTCCTCGACCAGCACGTTGAAGTCGATCAGTCGCTTCCAATAGTCGGAACCGAACAGCACGATCGGCACCGGCTTGGCCTTCCTGCACTGCACGAGGGTGATGATCTCGAACAGCTCATCAAGCGTGCCAAAGCCACCCGGGAACGCCACCAGTGCCTTGGCGCGCATCATGAAGTGCATTTTGCGCAGCGCGAAATAGTGGAACTTGAAGCTGAGTTCCGGCGTGATGTAGCGGTTGCCTGACTGCTCGTGGGGCAGGGTGATGTTCAGACCGACGTTGAGCGCGCCTTCGTCGTGGGCGCCCCGGTTGGCCGCCTCCATGATGCCTGGCCCGCCCCCGGTGCAGATGAAGAGCTTGTCCTCGTGCGGGCACGAGTGGCTGTAGCGGGCCACGATGCGCGCAAACTCGCGTGCCTTTTCATAGTAGTGCGCGTTGCGGACCAGGGCGCGTGCCTTGGCGATGGAGCGGGCATCACCCCCCGCCTCGGCATCGGCCAGCGCAGACCGAGCCACCGCCGGTTCGCGAAAGCGTGCGCTGCCGAACACGACAACGGTGTTTTCGATGCCCAATTCACGTTGCGCCAGATCCGGCTTGAGCAATTCCAGCTGGAACCGGATACCCCGCGTTTCGCGGCGCAGCAGGAACTCCGGGTCGGCAAAGGCCAGCCGGTAGGCATCGGGTGCGAGGGCGTTGCCGTCGCTGGCGTGGGCCTGCAGCTCGGCCCAGGCATCGGCCAGTCGTCGCTCCTGCAGGTTCTGGTGTGGGACAGGTCGTGTCATGGTGTGGTCGGGTCAGGAGAAGTCAGGCGGTGATTGTGCCGTCATGGGCGAGCCTACAGGCCCAGCGCCAGTGCAAGCGGTACAAACACGATGGCCAGCGCATTGCCCAGCATGATCA
>JALOSN010000303.1 GCA_025458415.1 Hydrogenophaga sp. | reverse complement strand
CCCTTTGGCACGCTGGTGGCCGGCAACCTCACGCCCGATGCCGAAACCGGCCTGGGGACCTGGTCACCCGAGGCCTTCCGCCGGGCCCTGCACGAGGGCATCTCGCGCGACGGTCGCCTGCTGTACCCGGCGTTCCCCTACGAGCACACCACGCGCCTGACCGACGCCGATGTGGACGCCTTGTATGGCTACTTGCGCAGCCTGCCCCCGGCCGCCCGCCCCAACGATGCGCACGCCCTGCGCTTCCCCTACAACACCCAGGCGGCGCTGGCCCTGTGGCGGCTGCTGAATTTCGAGTCCGGCCGGCACCAGAACGACCCCGAGCGCAGTGCCGACTGGAACCGTGGCGCCTACCTGGTGCTGGGGGTGGCCCACTGCGCCGCCTGCCACAGCCCCCGCAACGCGTGGGGCGCCAGCGGCCAGGCTTTCTCCGGTGGCCTGATGCCCGACGGCCGCTGGTATGCACCGTCGCTGCTGGACCCGGCCGAGGCCGGCGTGCAGGACTGGCCGCTGGACGATGTGCTGCGCCTGCTGCGGGACGGCCGCCTGGACCACGCCACGACCATGGGGCCGATGGCCGAGGTGGTCTTCCATGGCACCACCCACCTGCCCGAGGCGGACCTGCTGGCCATGGCCACGTTCCTGCGCGGACTGGCGGTGCAGCCGGTGCGGCCGCCCGGGTACAAGCCCGCGGAGCCAGTCGTCTTGCGACTGGGCGCCCAGGTCTACGAACAGCACTGTGCCGACTGCCACGGACCGCAGGGCCAGGGAGCCGAAGCGGCCTACCTGCCGCTGGCCGGCAACCGGGCCCTGCTCATGGCCTCGCCGGTCAACGCCATCCAGGCCATCCTCAGTGGCGGGTTCTCGCCGGCCACCGCCGGCAACCCTCAGCCCTATGGCATGCCGCCGTTTCGCACCGTGCTCTCCGACCACGAGGTGGCGGCAGTGGCCAGCTACGTCCGTCAGTCCTGGGGCAACCGGGCGGGCCCGGTCTCGCCGCTGGATGTGCAACGGGTGCGCTGAAAGCGCCGCGGGTCAACCGATGCGGAACTGCCCGACGCTGTGCGCCAGACGCTCGGCCTGGTCCTGAAGGCTGCTGGCGGCTGCGGCGCTTTCTTCCACCAGGGCCGCGTTCTGCTGCGTCATCTGGTCGAGGTTGCCGATGGCACTGCCGACCTGCGATATGCCCGATCGCTGCTCCGACGCGGCGGTGGCGATTTCCTGCATCATCTGCGAGACCCGGCGCACGTTCTGCACGATGTCCTGCATCGCCTCGCCGGTGCGGCCCACCAGCGCCGAACCCGCTTCCACGCTGTCGACCGAACGGCCGATCAGTTCCTTGATCTCCTTGGCCGCCTCGGCGCTGCGCTGGGCCAGTGAACGCACCTCGCCGGCCACCACCGCGAAGCCCCGTCCCTGCTCGCCGGCGCGGGCCGCTTCGACCGCGGCGTTGAGGGCCAGGATGTTGGTCTGGAAGGCGATGCCGTCGATGACGGCGATGATGTCGCTGATCTTGCGCGAGCTGTTCGTGATGGCCTCCATGCTCGCCACCACCTGACCCACCACTTCGCCGCCGCGCTCGGCCGAGGCGGCCGCGGTGCTGGCAATGTGATTGGCCTCCTGTGCCGACTGTGCCGACTGGGTGACCGCTGCGGTCATCTGCTCCATGGTGGCGGAGGTCTGCTGCAGGCTGGAGGCCGCCGACTCGGTGCGTGAGGACAGGTCGTGGTTGCCCGAAGCGATCTCACGCGAGGCGTCGCGCACCGCGTCGCTGGTCGAGCGGATCTCGCGCAGCGTGGCCTGGATCTTGTCCACGAAGGCGTTGAAGGCGCGGGCGATGCGCGAGAGCTCATCGTCCCCGGAGGCATCCAGCCGCTTGGTCAGGTCGCCGTCCCCCGAGGCCACGTCCTGCATGGCGGTCTGCAGGCGATCCAGCCGCTGCAGCGAGCGTGCCACCACGATGCCCGCGAGCAGAGCCGCCAGCACCGAGACCACCGCCGCCCCGACCAGCGACTGCAGCAGAAAGCCGGAGACCGCCGCCATGGCCTCGCCCTTGTGCAGCGAGATCACCAGCTTCCAGTCCGTACCGGCCACCGGCACGGCCGTCAGCAGGCGTGCCGTGCCGCCCATGTCGACCTCCGTCAGGTCCTTGCCGAGGGCCGCCACAGCCGCCGATGTGAGGGCCGGGCTCAGGTCCGTGGCCGGCTTGAGCACCCGTTCCAGGTCGGCGTGCACCATCACCTTGCCGTCGGCCGACAGCACGAACGCGTCGCTGGACGGGGTGGGCCGGATGGCGGTCACCGCGGTGGCCACCACATCCATGAACACATCGCCTGCGGCCACCGCGCGGATCTGGCCGGCGCTGCGATCGGCCACCGCAAACGTCATCACCAGCTTCTGGCTGCCGGCGTCGACATAGGGCTCGGTCAGCACCACGCCCTGGCCCTCGGCGGCCTGCCGGTACCAGGGGCGGCCCGTCGGGTCCCATCCCGGCGGCAGGTTCTGGGGTGTCGAGAAGATCGCCTGCTTCGTGTCGTAGCCGATATAGGTCGTGTCAAAAAAGCCGCTGCCGACCGCCTGGGTCAGGGCCGGCATGGGGTCTTCGGCCCGGGTGGCCGGCAACAGGGCACCGACCACCGCCGACTTGCTCGCCACCCATTGCCCGATGCCCTCTGCGCGGGCCATGGCCAGCGCCTGTGCCGACTCGTTGACCGACGACCGGGCGGTCGCCCGCAGGCTCAGGTAGTTGAAGCTGCTGACCACCACCAGGCTGACCACGACCAGGGTGACCACGGTGACGACCAGCCTGGACTTGACCGACATCGGGCCAAATCGGAAGAACGGAATGCTCATGGAACGGTGCCTCTGGACAAAGGGGTTTGGCGCGGCTTGTGGGCGCACGGACACGGCGCGCTTCGGGGGTGACCGGGCGCATGAGGGCATCATCGGAGCAAAGGCCGGTGGTCTTGAGCGGAAAAAGCGGTCGATTCACCCGCCTGATGGATGCCACGGTGTCGGGTTGCCCATGTGACCGGTATCAGCGACGGGACCCCATACCATCCCGGCATGAACACGCCATCACCCCCGCCCGCCGAAGGCCGCATCCTCACCGAGGTGCGCGGCCATACCCTGCTGATCGGCATCGACCGCCCGGCCAAGCGCAACGGCTTCACG
>JALOSN010000302.1 GCA_025458415.1 Hydrogenophaga sp. | reverse complement strand
GATGAGCTCGGCCAGGTCGGGCGTGCGGCCGTCGGCATGGACCAGGGCCGTGTGGGCTTCGAACCCTTCGCTGCGACCCTGAGCCGACAAGGGCGCCACACCACTGAACACACGGTAGCTGCCCGCCCCGATGTCACACAACATGACGCACAACGCAGGCTCGTCGAAGTACTCGACGCCACTTCCCGTCACACCGATGCCCACGGTCCCCACCCAGTCGGTCACCCCAGGCAACTCGTCTGCGCGTCGCTCGCGAAGTGATCGGTGATGTAGAGCAGGCCCAGCGAGGGCGAGCGGGCATGGTCTGGCAATGCCATCTGGGCCCGCAGCTGGGCCAGTACCAGCGCGGCGGCCATGCGCCACTGCGGATGGGTGGCATGCGCGCACGGAAAACGTTGCATGGGCAGGGCAGGGGTGGGCCGTTCAGCCTCGACGCCGGGTGGTCGAAGCTGACCGGTTGCTCTTGCGGGCGGTTGTCTTGGAAGGGGCAGCGGCCTTTTTCTTCCCGGTCTGGCCGGTGCTGGCTCTGGGTTTTGCCGGGGCCGGCGCCTTGGTCGTGACAGGCGCAGCCAGCGGCTGGCCTCCCAGGAAACCGGGCACCTGGAACAGGCCACCCGGCAGGGGCCAGTCGCCGGCCTTCAGGGATTGGGACGGGGTGACCTGGGCGGTTGGCTCGGCCTGCTTGCGCTTGGCAGCCACCGGGCGCGACGAGCGGACTTTGCCCGCTTTGCGCACGGCCGCCTGACCCGCACCGGTCGCCTTGCCCACCTGCCGCGCCACCGTGCCGCCAACGCTGCGTGTCATCTTGCCGGCCACCCCGGTGGCCGTCCTGACGGCCTGCTCGGTCAGCCCGCTGGCCACCTGGCGGGTGGTGTCCAGGGTGGTCTGGCGGGCCACATCCTTGAGGGCGTTGGCGGCGATGCCCTGGAATTGCTGCGTCAGGGCCCCCCACCAATGCATGGGGTCGACCACACCCGTGGCGGCTGGCGGCTGTGCCGCCTTCCGGGCGCGCGGCTGGCGGGGCCGGGGTGGCGCCTCGGGGATGCGTTCCTCTTCGGCCTGCGGGGGCTGCACGGTGCTGCCGTAGGTTCGGGCCGGAATCTCCAGCCCGGCAAAGCGGGACCCCTGGGATGCCTGCGCTTCACCGGAGCCAGGGTCTGCCACCGCCTTGCCGGTGAACCCGGCCACCGTGTCGGCAGCCTTGAGCTTGAGCGCGTTGGCCACGTCGCCCAGGCTGAAATTCATCGTCTGCAGTGTCGCCAGGGTCATCTTCTGCACCTCCAGCGCCTGGATCGTGGCACCCAGGGCCTTGGCATTCTGGTCCAGCCAGAAATGCACCGCCTTGAGCTCCTCGATGCGCTTTTCAAGGTCCTCGACGTTGAAGGTGGGCGCCACCCAGTTGCCCAGGTTGGGCAGCTGGGGAATGCTCTTGCCCAGGCCATGGGCCACCCCGTCGGCGGCCTGGCCCGCCAGGTTCTGCAGGAACTCGAAGCCCGGCACGAACTTGCCGAAACCGCTGCCCGATGTCTCGCTCATGGGGATCTCCTGGTGGCCATGGATAAGGGCTGTGCCCGGCGCCGGAAGCGACCGCCGGGGTCTCAGCTGTCGGTGCCGTAGCGCGGGGCACGGCGCTCCCGCAAGGATGCCACACCTTCGCGCACGTCGGGGCCGGCAAAACCCATGAATTCCAGCGCCAGCGAGGTGTCGAAGGCAGGTCCCGCCTGGCGCAGCCAGTTGTTCAGCGAATACTTGGTCCAGCGGATGGCGGTCTGGCTGCCGGCGGCCAGGCGATCGGCGACCTCGTAGGCCTTGTCCAGCAGGGCCGCGTCATCGACCGCCAGGGAAACCAGGCCAATGCGCTCGGCCTCTTCGCCGCTGATCGGGTCGCACAGCATCAGGTAGTACTTGGCCTTGGCCAGGCCGCACAGCAGCGGCCAGACGATGGCGGCGTGGTCGCCGGCGGCCACACCCAGGCGGGTGTGACCATCGACGATCTTGGCGCTGCGGGCGGCGATCGAGATGTCGGCCAGCAGACCGGCGACCAGGCCCGCGCCGACCGCCGGGCCATGCATGGCACTGACGATCGGCTTGTCGCAGTTGATCACGTTGTAGACCAGGTCGCGCGCCTCCTTCCAGACCCGCGTGCGGACCTCGAAGTCCGTTGCCATGTCCTGCACGAGAGCCAGGTCGCCACCGCCCGAGAACCCCATGCCGCTGCCGCGCAGCACGGCGCAGCGCACGCTGTCGTCGCGCCCCACATCACGCCAGATTTCCGACAGCTCCCAATGGCCCTCATGGCCGGCGGTGGGCAGCTTGCCGTTGCCGCCGGGTCCGTCGGCCCGCATGCGGATGTCAAGCACGCTGGGAATGCCATCGACGCTGGGACCCCTTCGGCTGATGTCCAGGGTCTGGTAGCGGCTGTAATCGGGTTGGGTCATGGTGTTCTCCTGGGGGGATGATCTTTTGGTCGCCTGCCGCCGATTGTGCTTGACACATGTCAAGCCAGGCTGACGACGCCGGGGGCAACATGGAGGCATCGGCGATCCCGGTCCGAATGTCCCGAAAATCCAAGGAGATACCACCATGACCCAGAACATCTCAGACACCTTTGCCCTTCAGTTGCAGGCCATGCGGGCCGATGTGCTGGCGCAGTTGCGTGCCCAGCGCGGCGGTCGGATCGGGCGGGCCGAGGCGGCCGCCCAGGCGCGTGATGAGGCCAGTGACGACTGGGCGCAGGCCGACGCGGAACGGGATCTTGCATTTGCGCTGGAGGAACGCGAGGCAGCCGAACTGGTGGCCATCGACGAGGCCCTGAAGCGGGTGGCTGACGGCAGCTTTGGCCTGTGCGTGGACTGCGGTACGGCCATCGCGACCGCACGACTGCATGCCAATCCGACCGCCCTGCGCTGCGTGGATTGCCAGGGCAAACTGGAAAAGTCGCGCGGTGGCGTCAGCGCACCCAGTCTCTGACCACCCTGTTCAAGTCGCGGCCATGGCGAGTGCCGTGGCCGTCACCCTTGCCGTATGCTTCCGACATGAGCACGAGCAACGACACCGGACTTCGCACACCCAGCCTGTTCCATCTGGCCATCCATGTGACCGATCTCGACGAGGCTCGCCGCTTCTACGGTGGCGTCCTGGGGTGTGATGAAGGCCGCAGCACCGACACCTGGGTCGATTTCGACTTCTTCGGCCACCAGTTGTCGCTGCACCTGGGTGAGCCCATCCGGACCTCCCGCACGGGTCGGGTCGGCGAGCACCTGGTCCCCATGCCCCATTTCGGCCTGGTGCTGCTGCTGCCGCAGTGGCAGGCGCTGGCGCGCAGGCTGGAAGCGGCCGGCATCGACTTCATTCTGGCGCCCCAGGTCCGGTTTGCCGGACAACCGGGCGAGCAGTGGACCATGTTCTTCTGCGACCCCAGC
>JALOSN010000301.1 GCA_025458415.1 Hydrogenophaga sp. | reverse complement strand
GGCACACCGACCGAGACGTTGAAATTGTTCCAGCGGCCGGGCGTGCGCTTGGCGGTGATGAACTCCAGCACATCGGGGTGGTCGATGCGCAGCACCCCCATCTGGGCGCCGCGGCGCGCACCGGCGCTCTCCACCGTGGAGCAGCTCTGGTCGAACACGTTGATGTAGCTGCACGGACCCGAGGCCATGGACGCTGTGCCCTTGACCTCTGCGCCCTTGGGCCGGATGCGCGAAAAATCGTAGCCGACACCGCCACCGCGGCGCATGGTCTCGGCGGCCTCGCGCAGGGCTTCGTAGATGCCGGGGTAGCCCTCGTCATCGAAGCCCTGGATGCAGTCACCCACCGGCTGCACGAAGCAGTTGATGAGGGTGGCCTGGATGTCGGTGCCGGCGGCACTCATGATGCGCCCGGCGCCGATGGCACCGGCGTGCAGGTTGGCCAGGAACTTCGGCTCCCATTCGGCGCGCAGTCCGTCCTTCTCCACCGACGCCAGCGCACGGGCGACGCGGCGGTACAGGTCCTCGGCGCCGGTCTCGCCGGCTTTCAGGTATTTCTCGGCCAGCACGTCCTGGCTGATGGGCTGGGTGGCCGTCAGGTCGTGCGGGCGCATGGCGTGGTCTCGTTTCATGTCGTGATGCCTTTCAGAGGATGGCTGCGGGTCGGACCCCGGCCAGCAGCCATTGCATCAGATCATGTACCGAACGGATGTCCTTGCCAAAGGGCAGGGTACCGGCCCCGCGGAAGAACAGGCCCTTGCGCGCATCGCCCTCGAACGCATGCCCGAGCTGCTGGTCGATGCAGAACTGGCCCATGTCCGGCTTGCCGTCGCGCAGCCCGCAGTGCGCCAGGCAGTCGAAGGCCATGTTGCACTGCCTTTTCACGTGCGCCACCGCCTTGAGCTTGGGCTCGACACGCAGGTACTTGTCCAGCCAGGGTGTGCGCACCGCGCGCGCCGGCAGGCCGGCGACGCTGATGAACTCCACGATGTCCTCGGGGCGGGCCTCGGCCAGCACCTGCTTGAACACCGGGTCGGCGTCACACTCCTCGGTGACGGCAAAAGCGGTGCCCAGCTGCACGGCGCTGGCGCCCAGCCCCTGCAGGCGCAGGATGTCCTCCCGGCTTCCGATGCCGCCGGCGGCGATCAGCGGAATCCGCCCTTCGATGCCGGCGCTGCGGAAGAACTCGAGCACCGCCGGGATCACGTTCTCGAAGTCGAAGCGGGTGTCCTGCAGGTCGGCCACCTTGGCCGCGCCCAGGTGTCCTCCGGCCAGGCGCGGGTGCTCGATGACGACCGCATCGGGCAGCCGGCCCTTCTTTTCCCACTTGCGCACCACCAGCTGGACGCCCCGGGCGTCCGACAGGATGGGGATCAGTGCGGTCCTGGGGTGGTCCTGCGCCAACTCGGGCAGGTCCAACGGCAGGCCGGCGCCGACCACGATGGCATCGGCCCCGCTTTCCAGGGCCTGGCGCACATAGAGGTCGTAGGCCGACAGCGCCTTCATGATGTTGACCGCGATCAGGCCCCGGCCTTCGGCAATCTGGCGCGCGCGGCGGATCTCCCGGTCCAGGGCCACCAGATTGGCAGCATCGATGCGTTGGCGGGCGTCGGGCTCCTTGTCCAGGTGCGCGGTCTGTGCCATCAGGTCCGGGTGCAGCCGGCGCAGGTCGACCGACGAGACGGTACCCACGGCACCCATGCCGGCCACCGTGCCGGCCAGCCGGCCAGCCGAAACGCCCACGCCCATGCCACCCTGCACCACCGGCACCAGCTCGCGGCCGGCCAGCCGCCAGCTGCGCAGCCCGCCCTCGGTGCTCAGGCCCAGCAGCTGTACGGCCCGCCGCGCCAGCGAGGCGGGCAGATCGGCGGCGGCCTTCAGATTGTCCAATACGTGATCCATGCTTGAGTCCATCGATTTCACGGCCCAGTGCCGTCGGGCGAGGCTACCCAAGGCGGCACCGGGCCGCCTTGTGATGGGTCAAGGACCGGCCGGAGATCCGGCGAACTGGAATCGCAAACGTCACCAGAACCTCCAGGAAACGACATTTGTGCTGGTTTCACTGGACCAGCGGTGAGGTGGCCCCTTCCAGCTCGACGCCCTCGATCCGGGCCTGGCCGACCAGCAGTTGCAGGTACTGGCGCAGGGCCGTGGTGCGCGACTGCAGGGCCAGTCGGGCGGCGATGCGTTCCTGCACCTCCTCGAAGGCCGGCAACTGGCCCTTGCGGCGCCCCAGCACCTCGATGATGTGCAGGCCGAAGCGGGTGTGCACCAGGCGGGGGTGGACCCCCATGCCCCAGCGCGAATCACTCTGGAAGAACAGCTCGTTGGCCAGCTCGGGGGCGCAGTCTTCGGGCGTGACCCAGCCCAGGTCGCCGCCCTGGGTGCTGGACGGGCAGTTCGACAGCTCGGCCGCCAGCTGCTCGAAGCGCCCCGGCGGCACGTCCTTGCGGGCCAGCTCCAGCAGCGCGGTTTCGGCGCGCTGGGACAGCGCATGCACGTTCACCCCGGGTGTCACCGCAAACAGGATGTGGCGCACGTGCAGGGCCTGCCCGACGATGAAGTGCGCCTTGTTGGCCTCGTAGTAGCGCAGACACTCTTCGGCGGTCGGTGCCGGCGTGCGGACCTCGTCGTCGGTCATGGCCTCAATCACGTGTCGCTCGACCTCGGTCAGTTCGGGGGCCTGCAGGCCGGTGTGCCGGGGCAGCCGGCCCAGGTGCACCGCACGCTGGCGCAGCACCTCGGCCAGGGCGCGCTCGCGCAACACCCCGGCTTCGACATGCTCGCCCGGTTCGTGCAGGGCGATGCCGTTGACGCTGGCCGGCACGATCTGCCGCTGGCCGGCGCAGGCGCAGTGGTCACTGCCGCAACCGGAGCTTGTGTGTGCATTCATGTCGTGACTCCCGGGATCATTGAGATGCCGTGCGCTGATCGGCCGACACGGTGGGCTTGAGGCCCAGCTTGCGGCTGCGCACCACCTGATAGGGGCGGAACACATAGGCCAGCGTGCCAAAACCGCTCCACACGTGGACCAGGCGGCTGAAAGGGAACAGCAGGAAGATGGTCATGCCCAGCACCAGGTGCACCAGGTAAACCCAGTCCAGGTCGGCGATCAGGGCTGCATTCGGGTTGAAGGTGAAGATGCCCTGTGCCCAGGCCGACAGCTGCAGCATGACCTGGCCATCCGAGTGACCGATC
>JALOSN010000300.1 GCA_025458415.1 Hydrogenophaga sp. | reverse complement strand
GTCGATGGTGTCGCCGCGCACACGGAATTTGCCGCGGCTGAAGTCTTGCTCGTTGCGTGCGTACTGCATGCGCACCAACTGGGCAATCAGCTCGCGCTGGCCGGCCTTGTCGCCCACGCGCAGGGTCATCACCATCTGGTGGTAGCTCTCGGGCTTGCCGATGCCGTAGATGGCCGAGACGGTGGCGACAATCACCACGTCGCGCCGCTCCAGGATGCTCTTGGTACAGCTCAGGCGCATCTGCTCGATGTGCTCGTTGATCGCGCTGTCCTTTTCAATGAAGAGGTCGCGCTGCGGCACGTAGGCTTCTGGCTGATAGTAGTCGTAGTAGCTGACGAAGTACTCGACGGCGTTCCTGGGGAAGAACTCGCGGAACTCTGAATACAGCTGTGCGGCCAGGGTCTTGTTGGGCGCGAACACGATGGCAGGCCGCCCTATGCGGGCAATCACGTTGGCCATGGTGAATGTCTTGCCCGAGCCGGTCACGCCCAGCAGGGTCTGAAACACTTCCCCGTCCTCGATGCCCTCAACCAGCCCTGCAATGGCAGTGGGCTGGTCACCCGCGGGCGGATAGGGCTGGAACAGCTCGAAGGGCGAGCCGGGAAAACGGACAAACTCTCCCTCGCTGAGGGCTTCTGTGTCCACCGCCTGAAGTGGCAAGGCGGTGACTGGAGGAGTGGATGAAGTCGGCAGGCGGGCCATCACCCGATTGTGCCGGAGGCTGACCGGACATGCAGCCGGTGGGCGCCAGCCCAGAGTCAGCCGAGACGGATTTCGTAGCCGCCTTCGTCAAGGTGGCGGTGTGGGCCAAAGACCGCCTGCAGGGCGGACGACTCGGCCTGCTGCCACAGCTGCAGCACCGTGCGCTCGTCAGAGGTGAGCGCCTCCGGGTCCGGCTCGGGACCGTGCAGTGCGCAGATGCGCTGCACGGCAGCGTAAACCGGCGCCACCAGCGAGGCGTCGCCCAGGGACTCCTCCAGCGCCCGGCAGAAACGCCGCTCGGCCTGCTGGCGGATGCCCGGGCTGTCGCCTTCGGGGGTGTGAAGAATCAGGGTATAGCTCATGGCAGGGCGCTGCGTTGCACAATGGTCATTTTCGCACCCATGACCGCCCGACCTCACCACCCTACACCCGACCGCGACGAGATCGCCGCGCTGCCGCCCTTCGAGCGGCTCGGCATGGATCACATCGTGCAGGTGGACGACGAAGAAGGCGCCAGGGCAGCGGTCCAGGTGCTGGCGAGACACCCGGTCTGGGGCTTCGATACCGAGAGCAAGCCCACATTCGTTCGCGACCAGGCCTCGGACGGCCCCCATGTCGTCCAGCTGGCCACGTCCGGGCAGGCCTGGGTCTTCCAGCTGCACGACACGGGTTGCCGGTCCCTGGTCGCCGGACTGCTGGCCAACCCCGGACATGTCAAGGCGGGCTTCGGGCTGGGCGATGACCACAAGCGCATCGTGAGCAAGCTCGGCGTTCAACCGGCCGGCGTGCTGGACCTCAACCATGTGTTCAGGCAGCTGGGTTACCGCAAGGACATCGGCGTCAGGGCCGCGGTGGCGGTGATGTTCGGGCAGTGCTTTGCCAAGTCGAAGAAGGCTGCCACCTCGAATTGGGCCGCCCGGCAGCTGAGTCCGGGGCAGCTGGTGTACGCCGCCAACGATGCCTGGGCGGCTGCCCGCGTGCATGCGGCGCTGGTGGCGGCTGGCAAGATGCCCGTGCTTGCGCCGGCACCTCACTCGGTCTGAGAAGAAGCCGCCCGCAGGGGCTGCAACAATTCGCCCAGGCCGTTGTGGTCGATCTCGTGCATCAGGGCCAGCAGGCGTCCGACTTCACCGCGGGGAAAGCCCTCGCGCGCGAACCAGTTGAGGTAGTCCCCGGGCAAGTCGGCGATCGCCCTGCCCTGGTACCTGCCAAAAGGCATGCGGACGTCCAGCAGTCGCTGCAGCTCATGTGCCTTCAAGCTGGCCCCTGCGGTGTCGTCATCGTGGTCGGCTCATCGAGCCAGTTGCCCAGCAAGGTGTTGAATTCGGCCGCCTTCTGTTTCATCAGCCAGTGACCGGCGTCCATGCCACGGGCCGCGCTGCCCGGGCTGCTGCCCAGCAATGCCAGCCAGCGCGGCGAATGGAACATGAAAGGCTTGCGTTTGCCGAACACGAACAAGGTGGGCAGCCTGGGGCCGAAAATCTTGTCCACCCGGGCGACGCCACGCAGGCCGCCGTGGCTGCCGAACCACTGCATGGCATAGGGGTAGTTCATCTGCCAGCCGATCTGTTCAGGTGGGGTGCGGCACCCGATGCGCCGCGCCATGTAGCGTGTCATGCGGTTGGCCATGGCGGGCAAGACAGGTCCCAGCTTCCAGGCCAGCGCCAGCCAGATCTGGTACCACGCGATCATCCGTTTCTCCCTGGCAGTCAGCCCCTTCAGGTAGGCCCCCGAATTGGTGTCGCCGATGTCGACGGCCACCACCCGCTTCACCCGATCCAGGTGCCGGGCCGCGTACTCGTAGCCGAAGAAGCAGCCCCAGTCATGCAGCAACAGGGTGACAGGCTGGCCCGGGCTCACCGCGTCGACCACCGCAGCCAGCAACTCGCACATCTGATTGACCGAGACCGGCCGCGGCGGACGGGACAGGTCGTATCCCGGCAGCGCAAAGCGCACGCAACGGTAGCGATCGCGCAGCGCGGCAACGGTTTCATCCCAAAGGGCGGGGCTGTCGGGCCAGCCATGCACCATGACCAGCGTCGGCCCCTGCCCTTCGATCATCACCGAGATACCCTGAATTTCGAGAACCTGTGCCATGGTGGAGCTCCGGCGCGACAAATGCCGGGCATGGTAACGCGCGGCGCCGCTTCTCGCGTCACATCCGGGTCAGTGCGCGGGCGGCCGGGCGCCGGTTTCCTACAATCGGAGCCTTCCTGAAGCACCACGTCATGTCCGACCCGACCATCTCCACCCCTGCCGAAGCCACCGAAGCCGGCAACACCCCGTTCCGCCGCGTCATCAAGAGCTACGTCTTGCGGGCCGGTCGAATGGGACCGGGGCAGACGCGGGCCTTCGCAACTTGACGCCGGCGCCGTGTTCGGACGACAAGCCCCGCTGATCATGGAAATCGGGTTTGGCATGGGTGGGGCCACAGCAGACATTGCCCAGTCCCGGCCGCAGGACAACTTCCTGTGCTGCGAGGTGCACGAGCCCGGGGTGGGTGCATTGCTCAAGCTCTGCGGCGAGCGCGGCATCGACAACATCCGCATCGTCCACCACGACGCGGTCGAGGTGCTGGATCACATGGTGCCCGAGCAGAGTCTGGACGGCGTGCATATCTTCTTCCCGGACCCCTGGCACAAGAGCCGCCACCACAAGCGCCGCCTGATCCAGCCGGCTTTCGTCAACCGCCTGGCCCGGCACCTCAAACCTGGCGGTTACCTGCACCTGGCCACCGACTGGGAGCCGTATGCCCATCAGATGCTGGAGGTGCTGCGGGGAGAGGCGCTGCTGGTCAACACGGCGGCACCCGGCAGTCAAGGTTTTGTACCCAAGCCGGGCTACCGCCCGCTGACCAAGTTCGAGAACCGTGGCATCAAGCTTGGCCACGGGGTCTGGGACCTCGTGTTCCGGCGCCGCTGACCCCGTGCGCGGGTGATGAAACCACCAGGCGCTGCTCCGTGTCGAGACCGCCCCGCAACCCGCTGATCCCGACCCGCGATGGCGTGTCGCCGAGCGTGGTTGCCCTTCCATGCCACCCACCGGGACAGAATCTGTGGCCGACCGTGGCAGATTACCTGGCCTGGCGCCTGCCGGCGGTGACCCTGGGCCAATGGCGCGAACGCATGGCCGGCGGAGAGGTGCTGTCGGCAGAATGTCATCGGTTGGCTCCTGATACGCCTTTCTGCCCCGGCATGCGCGTGCATTACTGGCGCGCACAGCCCGACGAACCTGCCAGCGCCGAAATTGCGCGTATCGTGTTTCTGGACGAGCACCTGCTGGTGGCCGACAAGCCGCATTTCATGCCCGTCACACCCACCGGAGCCTACGTCCAGCGCAGTCTGCTGGTCCAGCTCAAGCGGCTGACAGGCATCGACACCCTCAGCCCCATTCATCGCATCGACCGTGAAACAGCGGGTCTCGTGGTGTTCTGCCGGCGCCCGCAAGACCGCGACGCCTACCAGGCCCTGTTCCGCAGGCGTGAGGTCGACAAACGCTATGAAGCCATCGCGCCCACCGGGGCCGATCCGCTACCTGCGTCGCGCTGCAGCCGGATTGAGGAAGACCCGGCGGCTTTTTTCCGGATGCGGGAGGTCGATGGCGAGCCGAACAGCCTGACCAGACTGTCGGCCGGTAGCCGTCGCAAGGGCCTGACGCGGTACGCCCTGGAGCCGGTGTCCGGACGTCGGCACCAGCTGCGGGTCCACCTGTGGGGGTTGGGCCGCCCGATCTGCGGGGACAGCTTCTACCCGGTGGTTCTGAGGGGACCCGGCGAGCCAGACGACCCTGGCCATCCCCTTCAACTGCTGGCCGAGGAGGTGGCCTTCACCGACCCGGTGACCGGGCGGGCGCGGCGCTTCACGACATCGTATTCGCTGTCATGGCCGGACGAGGGCTGCGAATGAGCACCACCGGCGGCCGATGGGAAGCGGTGGACCTGCTGAAGATGGTGGCTGCCCAGGTGATCGTGTGGCACCACCTGTCGGCATACGGACCGGTGGCGGATGCCCTGCACGCCAGCTGGCCATCCATGCTGGCCTGGCTTTACGACCACGGCCGGATGGCTGTGCAGGTGTTTCTGGTTCTTGGTGGCTACCTGGCACTGCCCGGGCTGCTGGCGGCACAGCAGCGAGAGGCCACCTTTCCCGTATCGGCCATTGCGGGCCGATACGGGCGACTGTTGCCTTCATTTGCCATCGCGATGCTGTTTGCCATGGTCGCCAGCGCCCTGGCCCGACCGTGGCTCGACATCGAGCTGGCCGGGTCGGCCCCGCAACCCCTGCAACTCGTGGCCCATGCCCTGTTGTTGCAGGACATCGTGGGTGTCGAGCCGCTGTCCGCCGGCATCTGGTACGTGGCGGTGGACTTTCAGCTGTACGCCATGCTGGCGCTGCTGCTGTGGATCGGGCGTGCACTGCGTGCGACCACCTGGCTGCCAGCCTTGCCCCTGATGGTGGCAGCAGCTTCTCTCCTGTGGTGGAACCGGCAGCCCGAGCTGGACATCTGGGCCATCTACTTCATGGGCGCCTATGGCATGGGCATGATGGCCCGCATGGCCCGGGATGCCCTCCATCTCCATGGACGCGCCTGGTGGCTGGCGGGCGCGACCGTGCTGGGCCTACTGGCATTGTGGGTGGAATGGCGCATGCGTCTGGCCATTGCGCTGTCGGTCGCCTGGTGGCTGGTCACCGCACCTGCCGGGCTGGCCAGGGGCTGGCCTACGGCCCTTCGCGGCATCGTCTCCACCGCCGGACAGGCTTCATATGCCCTGTTCCTCCTGCATTTCCCGGTCCTGCTGCTGGGCAACGCAGCATGGGTTGCATGGCATCTTCAAGGGCCTGTGCACGCGTGGACGATGGCCATCATGATCCACGCCCTCAGCCTGGGGCTGGCTCTGCTGTTCGAAAAGCACATCGAGCGGCGGCTGACCTTCCGGCGCAACCGGTCCGGCTGAGCGGATCGGGGGTGCGGGGGCGGTGCCCGCAGCGCTCAGACCCGATCTGCCACCCAGCCCTGCACCGAGGCCAGCGCCCGGGGCAGGCCGGAAGCATCGGTACCGCCGGCCATGGCCATGTCGGGCTTGCCGCCACCTTTGCCT
>JALOSN010000299.1 GCA_025458415.1 Hydrogenophaga sp. | reverse complement strand
CCGAGCGCATCCAGACGCCGCAGACCCTGCCCGGCCCGACGGGCGAGAGCAACACGCTGCGCCTGGAAGGGCGGGGCGCATGGGTCTGCATCAGCCCCTGGAATTTCCCGCTGGCCATCTTCATGGGCCAGGTCGCGGCGGCGCTGGCCACCGGCAACACGGTGCTGGCCAAGCCGGCCGAGCAGACCCCGGCCGTGGCGCTCGAAGCCGTGAAGCTGCTGCACACCGCCGGCATCCCTGCCGACGCGCTGCAGTTGCTGCATGGCCCGGGCGAAACGGTGGGTGCGGCCCTGGTGGCGGCGCCCGGCGTGGCCGGCGTGGTGTTCACGGGATCGACCCAGGTGGCCAAAATCATCCAGCGCGCGCTGGCCGCCAAGGACGGCCCCATCGTGCCGCTGATCGCCGAGACCGGCGGCATCAACGCCATGCTGGTGGACAGCACGGCCCTGCCCGAGCAGGTGGCCGACGCGGTGGTGCAGAGCGCCTTCCGCAGCGCCGGACAACGCTGCTCGGCGCTGCGCCTGCTGTGCGTGCACGAGGCGATTGCCGACGGCGTGATCGAGATGATCCAGGGCGCGGCACAAGAGCTGGTGGCGGGCGATCCATCGCGGCTGTCGACCGACCTCGGCCCGGTGATCGACGCCGAAGCGTTCGACAACATCCAGCGCCACGTCGCCCGCCTGCGCGGCAGTGCCAATGCCCTGCTGCCCGAAGCCACCCCGGCGCCGGGAGTGCCCAACCTGGTGCCGCCGCAGATGTTCGAGGTGAAGGCCATTGCCGAGGTGACCCAGGAAATCTTCGGACCGGTGCTGCAGGTCGTGCGCTGGGGCGGTGATCCGATCGACGTGATCCGCCAGATCAACGCGCTGGGTTATGGCTTGACCCTTGGCATCCAGACCCGCATCGACAGCCGCGCGCAGGCACTGGCCGCCGCGGCGCGGGTGGGCAACGTCTACGTCAACCGCAACATGATCGGCGCCGTGGTCGGTGTGCAGCCCTTCGGCGGCGAAGGCCTGAGCGGAACCGGCCCCAAGGCCGGCGGCCCGAACTACCTGCTGCGCTTCTGCGCCGAGCAGACCCTGACCATCAACACCACCGCCGCCGGTGGCAACGTGGCGCTGTTCGCCCAGGGCTGAAGCGGACCGCTGTCCGGGACGGCAACCGGTCCGGGCCGGCATCGGACTTCGGGCGTACAGTGCGGTGCATCACAACTGCAAGCGCTTGACCATGGTCCAGACACCCGAAGACACCGCCCGCCAGATCCAGCATTGGCTGGATGAGCACCGCATCACCGAGATCGAATGCCTGGTGTCCGACATGGCCGGTCAGGCGCGTGGCAAGGTGGTGCCGCGCCACAAGTACGACCCACGGGTCGGCCTGCGCCTGCCCGAGGCTGTGCTGACGATGACGGTCACCGGCGACTACCCCGAAAAAGACTTCACCTCGGTGGCCGATGGCGACATGGTGCTCCTGCCCGATGCCGGTTCCCTGCGACCGGTGCCCTGGGCCAAGGAGCCGACGGCACAGATCATCCACCACTGCCACCGGTTCGACGGCAGCGAGATGCCGCTGTCGCCGCGCAACGTGCTTCGCCGCATCATCGGGCTGTTCGAGGCCGAGGGCTGGCAGCCGGTGGTGGCGCCGGAGATGGAGTTCTACCTGGTGCAGGTGGAACCCGACGAGGACATCCCGCTCAAGCCGCCCGTGGGCCGCACCCGCCGTACCGAGGCCGGCATGCAGAGCTTTTCCCTGGACTCCATCAACGAGTACGACGACATCTTCGATGTCATGTACGACTGGTGCGAAGCCCAGGGCATCCAGCTGGACACCCTGATCCACGAGATGGGCACCGCCCAGATGGAGATCAACCTCGACCACGGGGATCCGCTGGCGCTGGCCGACCAGGCCTTCCTGTTCAAGCGCACCATCCGCGAAGTGGCCATCCGGCACCAGATGTACGCCACCTTCATGGCCAAGCCGATGCAGGGCCAGCCGGGCAGTGCCATGCACATCCACCACAGCGTGGTCGACCGGACCACCGGCAACAACATCTTCAGCCGCCCGGACGGCGAGCCGACCGAGGTCTTCTTCCACTACATCGGCGGCCTGCAGGCCTTTCTGCCGGCGGCCACGGCCTTCTTTGCTCCCTACGTGAACTCGTACCGGCGCCTGTCGCGCTACACCTCGGCACCGATCAACCTGAGCTGGGGCTACGACAACCGCACCTGCGGCCTGCGGGTTCCCCATTCCGGCCCGCAGGCGCGCCGCGTCGAAAACCGCCTGGCCGGTGTCGACGTCAACCCCTACCTGGCCATTGCCGCCAGCCTGGCGTGCGGCTACCTGGGCATGAAACAGGGGATCAAGCCCTCCGAGCCGCTGGTCGGCAGTGCCTATGAGCAACCCCACCAGCTGCCTCGACATCTGGACATGGCCGTGGAAAAACTGATGGCCTGTGAACCGCTGGTCGAGGTGTTCGGCGAGCACTTCATCCAGACCTACAGCGCGATCAAGGAGGCCGAGTACAGCGAGTACTTCGATGTCGTCAGCCCCTGGGAACGCCGCTTCCTGCTGTTGAACGTGTGATACCGGGCTAGGGGCCGGCCAGCACCATCATCCCCGAGGCCGGGTTGCGCAGGAAACCGTCCAGGGTCTCGATCGGCAGCGGCGGCGCGAACAGGTAGCCCTGGAACTGGTCGCACCCCTGGTAGGCCAGGAAGTCCCGCTGCTGCTGGGTTTCGACGCCTTCGGCCACCACCTGCAGGTTCAGGCTCTGGGCCAGTGCGATGATGGCCCGCGAGATGGCGGCGTCGTGCGGATCGGTCAGCACGTCGGCCACAAAGCCCTTGTCGATCTTGAGCTGGTCCAGCGGCAGTTGCTTGAGGTAGGACAGCGAGGAGTAGCCGACACCGAAATCGTCCAGCGCCAGGCTGACCCCGAGCTTCTTCAGGCGCCCCATCTTCTGGATGGCCACTTCCATGCGCTCGGCCAGCAGACTTTCGGTCAGTTCCAGCTTGAGCTTGTGCGGGCGTACCCCGTAGCGCCGGATGGCATCGACCACCATCTCGACGAAATCGGGGTGTCGGAACTGGTGCACGCTCACATTGACCGCAATGCTCAGACCGGCGGTCTGGGGCCAGTCGGCCCAGGCGGCCAGCTGCTCGCATGCCGTCTCGATCACCCATCGGCCCATGGGCAGGATCAGGCCGGTG
>JALOSN010000298.1 GCA_025458415.1 Hydrogenophaga sp. | reverse complement strand
ATCAGAGCTTCTTGACCAGCACCAGGCTTCGCCTGTCCCAGTTGTACTTGCGCTTGCGTGCCTCGGGCAGCCAGTCGGGACTGACCTGCGCGAAGCCTCGCTTGAGAAACCAGTGCAGGGTCCGGGTGGTGAGAACGAAAATGCTCTGGAGACCCTGGGCGCGGGCGCGGGCCTCGATGCGTTTGAGCAGCCTTTCGCCATCGCCCTGGCTCTGGGATAAAGGCGAAACGGTGAGAGCGGCCATTTCACCGGTGCGTTCTTCGGGGTAAGGGTAGAGGGCGGCGCAGCCAAAGATGACGCCGTCGTGCTCGATGATGGTGTAGTTACCCGCGTCGCGTTCGATTTCGGTGCGGTCTCGCTTGACCAGCGTTCCATCCCTCTCGAAGGGTTCGATCAGGGCCACAATGCCACCGACGTCATCGATGGTGGCTTCGCGCACGCTTTCCAGCTTTTCGTCCACCACCATGGTTCCGATCCCGTCATGCACGTAGATCTCCAGCAGCAAGGACCCATCCAGGGCAAAGGGGATGATGTGGCTGCGCTCGACTCCGCCTTCGCAGGCACGGATGCAGTGCTGCAGATAGAAGCCGGTGTCGGTCGGCACGGAGGGCGCGGGCAGACTTGCTACCAGCCGCTTGGCATCGGCCAGGGGCAGTTCGGTGTCGATCTCGCTGTCGGGATGACCTTCATCAACACGGATGCCGGGCACCTCGGTCATGAAGATCAGCTTGTCGGTCTGCAAAGCGACGGCCACCGAGGTGGCCACATCTTCCATGCTGAGATTGAAGGCCTCACCAGTGGGAGAGAAACCGAACGGGGAAATCAGCACCAGGGCGCCCAGGTCCAATGACCGCTGGATACCTTCGGTGTCGACCTTGCGCACCAGTCCCGAGTGCAGGAAATCCACGCCATCGATCAGGCCGACTGGCCTGGCCGTGATGAAGTTGCCCGAGATCACACGCACGCGGGCCCCGGCCATCGGCGTGTTGGGCAGCCCCTGGCTGAAGGCCGCCTCGATTTCGTAGCGCAACTGGCCGGCAGCTTCCTGCGCGCAATCAAGTGCCACCGAATCGGTGATGCGCATGCCATGCGAGTAGCGGGACTCCTGGCCCTTGAGCCTCAACTGCTCGTTGACCTGGGGACGGAAGCCATGCACCAGCACGATCTTCACACCCATGGCCTGGATCATCGCGATGTCCTGTGCAATCGAAGCCAGTTTTCCAGCCGCAATCGCCTCACCCGTCAGCCCGATCACGAACGTCTGGTGCCTGAACTTGTGGATGTATGGTGCCACCGAGCGGAACCAGGGCACGAAGGTGAAGTTGAATACGGTGGACATGAAGACTGGGCTGCAGGCAGGGGTCGGTGCGGAGATAATCTCCGGTTGCCCGATTTTGACCGAAGTTCCGCCTTGACTGCTGCACCACTGCACTTGGAGTTCCCTGAAAACCTTCCAGTCTCGGCCCGCCGGCACGAGATCGAGGCGGCGTTGCAGGAGCACCAGGTGGTCATCGTGTGCGGTGAGACCGGCTCGGGCAAGACGACGCAATTGCCGAAAATCGCACTTGCCATGGGCCGCGGTCGCCTGAACGCGAAGCCTGGCCAGCGCGGACAGCTGATTGGCCACACGCAGCCTCGGCGTATCGCGGCGTCCAGCGTGGCCAAGCGCATCGCCGATGAGCTGAAGACGCCACTGGGCGAAGTGGTGGGCTTCAAGGTCCGCTTCCAGGACCGCTTGAGCAAGGATGCCTCGGTCAAGCTGATGACCGACGGCATTTTGCTGGCCGAGACGCAGACCGACCCTGATCTCAGGGCCTACGACACGTTGATCATCGACGAGGCGCACGAGCGCAGCCTCAACATCGACTTCCTGCTCGGCTACCTGCGCCAACTGCTGCCGCGCCGGCCGGACCTGAAGGTCATCGTCACATCGGCGACCATCGACGCGGACCGCTTTGCGGACTATTTCTCGTCGGCCAAGGGCAAGGCGCCGGTGCTCATGGTCTCGGGCCGCACCTTCCCGGTGGAGGTGCGCTACCGCCCCTTTGAAGAGAGTCGCGAATACGACCTGAACGACGCGATTGCCGATGGCGTGGACGAACTCTGGCGTGGGGGCTCAGGCCAGGGCGGCGACATCCTGATCTTTCTTCCCGGCGAGCGCGAGATCCGCGAAGCCGCCGACCGCCTGCGCAAGCACCTGTCGCACCAGCCGGCGCTGCGCCTTACCGAGGTGCTGCCGCTGTTCGCGCGCCTGTCGCAGGCTGAACAGGACCGCATCTTCCAGCCGCACGGCCAGCGCCGTATCGTGCTCTCGACCAACGTGGCCGAAACCTCGCTGACGGTGCCGGGCATCCGGTTTGTCATCGACGCCGGAACCGCGCGCGTCAAGCGCTACAGCTTCCGCCAGAAGGTCGAACAACTGCTGATCGAGCCGATCAGCCAGGCGGCAGCCAACCAGCGGGCCGGGCGCTGTGGACGGGTGGCCGACGGTATTTGCATAAGGCTGTACGACGAGGCCGACTTCAATGGGCGGCCGCGCTTCACCGACCCCGAGATCCTGCGCAGCTCGCTGGCGGGCGTGATCCTGCGCATGAAGGCGCTGCATCTCGGCGCGGTGGAAGACTTCGCGTTCCTCGAAGCGCCGCAGCGACGCGCCATCACCGACGGCTACCAGCTGCTGGCCGAACTGGGCGCCGTGGACGATGGCAACGAACTCACGCCGGTCGGCAGGACGCTGTCCAAACTGCCGCTGGACCCGCGGGTGGGCCGCATCCTGCTCGAAGCGAGGGAGCGTGGCGCGCTGGACGAGGTACTGGTCATTGCATCGGCGCTGAGCATGCAGGATGTGCGCGACCGACCGCTGGATAAGCAGACGCAGGCCGACCAGGCGCACAGGAAATTCGATGACGAGAAAAGCGAGTTCACCGGCACGCTCAAGCTGTGGAAATGGCTGGAAGACAGCAAGGGCGGGCACGGCAGCGACCACAAGCTCAGCCACCGCCAGTACGAAAACCTGCTGCGCGAGAACTACATCAACGTGCGCCGCGTGCGCGAGTGGCGCGACATCCATTCGCAGCTGCACACCGTGGTGGCCGAGCACCAGTGGAAGCTCAACACCACGCCGGCGTCGTACGAGCAGTTGCACCTGTCCATGCTGGCGGGCCTGCTGGGCAACATCGGCTGCAAGAACGACGCCGAGGACTGGTACCTGGG